>NZ_CP046211.1:0-5734 GCF_012570535.1 Enterobacteriaceae endosymbiont of Donacia semicuprea | reverse complement strand
ATTATATATATATTTTTATTAAAATAAAATTTTTAAAATATAGTAAAATAATCTTTATTTAATATTTTTTTACCCATGTTTTATATATTATCATAATAATTTTTTTTCTCAAGTTTTTTTTTGTTTATGTAAAATTATAAAAAATTATAAGAAATACGAAAAGTCATACATAAAAGACTATAAAAGATTATAAAAGATTTTATTTATTTATTTATTAACCAAATATATAAAACAGAACTACTTGTTATCCCGTTTTTTGCTACTTGTTATCCCGTTTTTTGCTACTTGTTATCCCGTTTTTGCTACTTGTTATCCCGTTTTTGCTACTTGTTATCCCGTTTTTATTATTATAAAAATTTTAAAAATTAAACTTGACATTTTAAAAAAATTATATAGAATGGTTAGTACTTTTACTTTTGTTTATAAAAAATATTACTTGATTTTTAATTTTAAAAAATTTTTAAAAAATAAAATAATATTACCCATGTGTTTTATAATTTTTTTCAAAAAATATTAAATTGGAGTATAAATTATGTATATAAATATAATTAAAAAATAATAAATTTATTAATTCTAAATTATTTAAAATATTAAATTGGAGTATAAATTATGTATATAAATATAATTAAAAAATAATAAATTTATTAATTCTAAATTATTTCATTTTTTATTTAGGCTAGTATTTATTTTTCTGTTCTACTATATTATCTAATTATGTATATTAAACTGCACTATTATTTAGTTTATTATTCATTTTTATATTTACAAATTTTAAATTTTAATTATTTATATTTTACAAATTTTACTTGATTTTTCAAATGAGAAATAAATTAATTAGTGAAAGAATAAAACTGTTACTTAAAATTAACAAAAAAAAATCTGATTCTAAGGAAAAAATCTATTTTAAAAGTAAAAATTTTTCTGAAGTTAATATTGATTATAATTCAAATATTAAAAATATTAATAAAAATTCCTTTTTTATTAAAATATCAAAAGATAAAAGAATTATTCCAAATATTATGTTAAGAAGTTCTTTATTTAGTGTTATAAGAAAAGGTTACAGAAAATATGAAAGAAATATTTTAAAAACATCTTTAAATGGTTTTGATATACGATTTACAGGAGAAAGTTTAGATCAAACTGATTTAGATGTTTGGTTAGAATGCTTATATAGACTTACTAAAGTACCTTTAGGTAAAAGAGTAATTTTTTCTACTTATTCATTTTTAAAATCAATTGATAGAAAAACAGGTAAAAAAGATTATGAATGGTTAAAATCATCCTTAATAAGATTATCTATCTGTAGTATAGAAATAAAATATAAAAATAATTTTTATATAGGTCATTTATTACATGAGTGGTATAGAAATAGTAAAACTAAAAAAAACATAATTTTACTAAATAAAAATATTATTACCTTGTTTATGGATTCTATGTGGACAGCAATTTCTTTAAAAGAACGAAAAAAATTAAAAGGAAAACCATTATCTCAATGGATACACTGTTTTTTTTGTTCACATAATATTCCTTTATATTATAAAGTCAGTACTTTAAAAAAATTATGTGGTAGTAATACTTCATTATTATGGAAATTTAGACAAATTTTAAAAAAATCTTTACATGATGTTTCTTTAGCTACAGGTTGGAAATGTTGGATAGATTATAACGATATTGTTCATATTATAAAAAAATAATATCTTTTCTTTTTTATTTATATTATAATGAATAAAATATTATTTTATATATTATTGTATATTAAAAATGAAAAAAAAAATTTGTTTAAATTATAATTTTTTAAAAAAAATATTAAAATCTAATATGATTCTTAATAAAGATATTAATAATTTTAAAAAAATGAAAGAAAAAAAAAAAGATTCAATAAGTATTGCTTTTTTAGGACCTTTGGGTAGTTATTCTCATTTAGCTACTTTAACTTACATTGATAATTTTTTTTTTAAAAAAAAAATTATCAATGTAAGTTGTAAAGATTTTTCTGAAATTTTTTCTTGTATTACAAATAACATTATAAATTTAGCCATAGTTCCAATATATAATAATTATACAGGATTTATAAAAGAAGTATTAATATTATTAAAAAAAAATAAATCTTTTTTGAAAATTCAAAAAAGATTTACGATTCCAATTCAACATTGTCTAATTACTTATAGAAAAGATATATCTATTCATCAAATTGAAAAAATTTTTAGTCATCCTCAATCATTTTTACAATGTAGTTTTTTTATAAAAAAATATCCAAAATTAGTTGTTAAAAATTGTCCTAGTTCTTCTTATGCTGCACATTTTATAAAAAAAAAATCATCAGAAAAGCTAGCAGCTATAGGAAATAAAATAGCTGCTAGCTTCTATAATTTAAATGTATTAAAAAAAAATATATCTAATAAAATAGATAATAAAACAAATTTTTTAATTTTAAAAAATTTGTTTTAAATTTTAATAAATAAAATTAATTAATAATTTTATACATTATTTTTTTCATTACTTTTTATTTTATTAAATTAATATTTAATATGTAAAAAAAATATTAATTTAATTTAGTAACTAAAAAAAATTACTTTTTATTAAAAAATAAACTTTTATAAAAAATAATAATTTTTTTTATTTAAAAAAAAATTAAAATTCTTAAAATATCTTATTTAATATATAAATCAATCTTATATTATAATTAATAATATAATCTTTATTATATTATTATAACTATTTATTTCAGATATAATTATTTTATAATAAAATATATATTTTTCTACTTAAAAAAATTATTTATACTTAAAAAAATTTAATTATAAAAAAATATTAATAATTATTTTGTTCTTCTTATACAAAAAACAGTAAATATATTACTAGGAATTGCTTTTTGTATATGTCCATCTTTAAAATCAACATAATAATGTAATGGTTCAGGAAAATATCTATCTATTATAGAAGTTACTGTCCAAACTCGACTATAACGTTGAATGATAGGCCATCCATAATTACTAAGTAAATCTTCACCTGTATGAAAACTATTAAAATCTGCTAATTCTTCAATTGTAGGTAAATTATGATTTCGAGATTCACAATATTCTTTAGCATTATCCCATGTAAACTTAGCCCAATCTTCATTTAAATAATGATATACTTGATCTCCAGTGCGTTCTGACATTAAATTAGGTCTTTCATATTTTATTCCATTAAGAAATATATAATCTACCATATGTCCATACATGTTAGCATGAACAGTATCAGGACTAGTAGGAACCGTGTAAATTAAATTAATTTTTTTTGTAACATATTTATTTGCCATAATATTAATTGTACTACATACACCAATACCAAGAGGATCTGATATTTTAAGTTTTAAATCACCATTTATATCTGTAGTAAATGAAAAATTATCATTAATAATGGATTTTTGATGTGTAATATCTTCAATATTTAATTTACCACTATCTTTTCTTACATGACCTTGTCTATCTTTAGATAAGATCCTATGTATTTCAATATTAGCAAATTTAAATCTTTTACCGTATTTATCAAAAACTGTTATTAAAAAATTAAGAGGTACATCAACTTTAGAAACAATAACATTACTTTCATCTAATTTATTATTATTATAATTTGTTATATTAATAATCATGTTATCAACAGAAGGTAATATAAAATCAATTTTTTCACTTAATTCTTGATTAATTTTATCACCAAATTTTACTTTTAAAAATGCTTCTCCTGGAGTAATACTAGTAATATTTGCAGAATAAGTACCTTTAGGATACTCAATAACTTTACTTATATGAATATTATGTTTATCAGCAAAACTAGATTTTTCAACTATAAAAGAAACATCATCCATATCAGATAATATCTTATTATTTACATCTCTAGCTTCTAAAACAATTTTTGATTTTTCTGATTTAATTAATATTTTTTTAGGAAAAATAGTTAAAGTTGAAAAATTTTTATTTATAATAGGAGGAAAAATATTAATTCTAACATAAACAAAATCTTTATTACCTTCAATATCAGAAGCTGTAATTCTTAATTTATAATTATTCTTATTAATATATTTAAAATTATAATTAGGTAAAGTAATCACATAATTATTCTTAACATATTCAATTGGTTCAATTGATTCAATTGATCCACCATTTTTTAAAAAATTATTATTAACGTTAAAATGTATATTTTTAAATTTATTTACAGATTTTACTTTAATATCTAAAAAAATTTTACTACCTGGATATCCAACTATTTTTTTCTTAGTAAATATTTTAATTAAAAATTCTTCTCTATATTCTAAAATAATATTATTATTTCTATTTACAAAATCATATCTATGATCATTAACTGATGAAAAAAGATTAGAAAATTCTTTATTCATTTGATCATGTAAAGAATGATTAAATACAAAATTTAGTCCAATTTTAAATTGAGTATTACTTTCTCCTAAAAAATTTTCTATTCTTTTTAAAGAAAAGGTTAATAAAGGAATTGGATTATAATTTATACCGAATGATAAAATAGAAGGAGAAAATAATTTTTTATTTTCATATCCATTATTATTTTTTTTAAATCCTATATTACCGTAATATTTTTCATATTCTAATTGAAATTTTATTTCTGGTATTTGTGGAAAATATCCCTCAAATTTGACATCTAATCCTGTTGCTGGTCTCATAAAAAATTCGTCATCATTTATGTCATTTAATTTTTTATTTTTTTTTAAAGAATCTAAATGCCACCATTTACTTAATCCATAATAGCTATTAGCACTAAGTTTTATAAATTCTCTCCAATATTCTATACCGATACCTAATCTTGAATTTTCTAATGTAAAATCATAATCAAAAAAACTATTTAAACCAACCATATATTCGTTATCAAATGATAATTTTCTTATACCTAAACCTAAATTATTTTGAGTTCTATCATCCGTTTTATGAATGTCATTTTGTATAAAAAAAATAAAATCTTCATTTTCTATAATTGGAAATAAAAAATTTATTTCAGAATTATTTAAATTTAAATTTTCATCTAAATTTAAAATTATAGAACTTTTACCATTAATTTGTAAAAAATCAAATATTTTATTAATATTTAACTTAATTTTTTCATTAAATTCTTTATTAATTTTATTTACAAAAATTAATTTAATATTTTTTATCAAATTTTCTCTACTAAAATCCTTATTAGAAAATAAATCTTTTACTGTTAACAAAAGATAAAATAAATCTTTTTGAAAATGATTATTTTTTTCTTTATTATTTTCTTTTTCTTTAGGTAAAGAAAATAAATCTGAAATATATTTAGATGAATAACCATTTTTAATATAACTTTTTCGTAAATTATACCACATTATTTCATCTTTATTTAAAAAATGATTAAAAATTTTATCTTCTTTATCTTCTATATTTTTTTTTTTCTTTATTTGAAGAAATAATTTAAATAAATTATTTTTTATTAAAATTAAATAATTTTTTTTTTTTGTATAAAAATTAGTTCTTTTAATAACAAAAATTTTAATTATTTTATTTAATAAAAATATAGAAGTACTATTTTTTTTAAAATGATACTTTTTATTAAAATAACCACTGTATTTTTTACTTCTATTAAAAGTAAATCCTTTTACATAATTAATGTTTATAAGAATAAGAATTGTTAAGATAGTAAATTTTAATGTTTTTATAAATAATTTATTAAGATTTAACAAATTTTTTTTATGTTTATTTTTTTTGTTCAT
>NZ_CP046210.1:405926-458753 GCF_012570535.1 Enterobacteriaceae endosymbiont of Donacia semicuprea | reverse complement strand
TTTTATGATCCAAATAAAATTACACAAATATGTTATATTATTTTTAATAAAATGATCAATAAAATTAAATTTTAATTATATAAATATTTAAAAATATCTATACATAATTTTTTAATTCCAATATCTTCTTTAGAAGATATGAAATAATATCTTTTTATAAATTTAAAATTTAATAATATATTATTAATATAAAATTTTAAATTATTTATATTATCAAATAAATCAATTTTATTGAAAATTAACCATTGATCTTTTAAAAGAATTTTTTTATTAAATTTTTGAATTTCAAAATTAATAGTATTTATATTATTAGTTATTTTATGTTTATTATTAATTATTGATATATCTATAAAATGTAATATTAAATTACAATGTTTAAAATGTTTAATAAAATTTAATCCTAGTCCTTTACCAACTGAAGATTTTTTTATAATACCAGGTACATCTAATATTGAGAAAAAAGTATTATTAAATTTATTTTTGACAATACCTAAAATAGGTTCTGTTGTTGTAAAAAAATAATCACCAATTTTAGTATTAGCAGAAGATATTTTTTTTATAAATGTTGATTTTCCTGTATTAGGAAATCCTAATACACCTATGTTAACTTTTAAAATTAATTCTAACCTAACTTTTTTTTTTTCTCCTAAACTACCTTTTGTTCTTTTATATGGAGTTCTATTAATAGAAGATTTAAAATTAATATTTCCTAATCCACCTTTTCCTCCTTTTGCAATTAAAAAAGTTTGATTATTTTTATTGAAAGATATAAGAGTTATATTTTTTTTTATATCAATAATTTTTGTTCCTATTGGGATTTGAATAATTAAATTTTTTCCATTTTTTCCTGTACGTTGACAATTTTTCCCATGTAATCCATTTTCAGATATATAAGTATTTTGACAACATAAATTAACAAGTGTATTTATATTATTATTAGATATAAAATATATATTTCCTCCTTTGCCACCGTTACCTCCATCAGGTCCTCCTTTAGGTATATATTTTGCACGATGAAAACTAATACATCCATCTCCTCCTTTACCTGATTTTATATATATAATTGCTTTATCAAAAAATTTCATTATAACCCCATATAAAACAAAAAAATAATACATAAAAATAATCATATATCTTAAATAAATAAATATAAATTTTAAATTAATATTAAAATTTGTAGTTTATTAAAATTATTTTTTTAGAACATTAATATATTTTTTTTTTTTTAATCCTTTTTTTGTAAATTTAACAATACCATTTATTTTTGAAAATAAAGTATGATCTCTACCACAACCAACATTATTTCCTGCATGAAATTTTGTTCCTCTTTGTCTTATTATAATAAATCCGGCTTTTACTTTTTCTCCACCAAAGCATTTAATGCCTAAACGTTTTGAATGTGAATCCCTTCCATTTCTAGAAGAACCTCCAGCTTTCTTATGAGCCATAAATAATTCCTTATTTTAAATTTTGAATTTTAAGTATTTTAATATTAGTAAATAATTGACGATGACCTTGTATTTTTTTAAAATGTTTTCTTCTGTGAAATTTAATTATTTTTATTTTTTTTTCTTTACCGTGTAAAATCAATTTAGCTATTATTTTTGCTCCTATAATAATAGGATTACCAACACTTATTTTATTTTCATCATATATCATTAAAACATTTTTAAATTCAATATCATTACCAATTTTTCCTTTAATTTTTTCTAATTTAATAGTCTGTCCTTGAATAACTTTATATTGCTTACCACAACTTTCAAAAATTGCATACATTTTATTATCCTTCTAATATAATTTGATTTTTCATTTATATAAATTAAAATTTATATAATATAATATTATAATTTAAATAATATTTAGTTATCGATAATTTTACTATATTTTATTATTTATATTAATTATTTTTTATTCTTTTAATTTTTGCACCTAAAGATGTTAATTTTTTTTCTATTGTTTCATATCCACGATCAATATAATTAATATTATTAATAGTAGTTTTTCCAAAAGCAATACAACCAGCCAAAACTAAACTTATTGAAGCTCTTAAATCTGTTGCTATAACTTTTGCACTATAAAGTGTTTTAACTCCTTTACAAATAACTTGATTTTTTCTTAAAGAAACATTTGCTCCCATTTTTATTAATTCAGGTATATATAAAAAACGATTTTCAAAAATAGTTTCTGTTACTTTACTTTTACCTAATGCAATTAAATTTAATAAAGTAAATTGTGGTTGAATATCAGTAGGAAAATTAGGATAAGGTCCTGTTATTATATCAACAGCTTTGGGTTTTCTATTTTTCATATTAAGACTACACCAATTTTTTCCTGTTTTTATTTTTGCACCTACATATTTTAATTTTTTTAATACTATATCTAAATTTTTAGGATTAGTTTTTTTGCATAATACTTTTCCTCCAGATATAGCAGCTGCTATTAAAAAAGTTCCTGTTTCTATTCTATCTGATATTATTTTATAAACACCTCCTTTTAATTTTAAAATTCCTTCAATGACTATTTGATTTGTACCAGCACCTTTAATTTTTGCTCCCATAGTATTCAAAAAATTAGCCAAATCTTTTATTTCAGGTTCTTTTGCTGCGTTATCAATAATAGTTATTTTATAAGCATAAATAGCAGCTAAAATAATACTAATAGTAGCTCCTACACTATTTTTTTCCATTATAATATGAGAACCTTTAAAGGTTTTATTTATATAAGCAAAAATATCATCATTTCTTATATAAATTTTAGCACCTAATTTTTTTAAATTTTTAATATGTAAATCAATAGGTCTTTTTCCAATAGAACAACCTCCAGGTAAAGATATTTTTATTTTACCTAAACGACTTAGTATTGGACTTATTAACCAAATAGAAGCTCTAGTAGATTTAACTAAATTTCTAGGAATAGTATAATAATTGTTTAAATTATTTGCATTTATTATTAATGATTTTCCTTTTTTTATTTTTACTCCTAAATGTAAAAGTAATTTAATTGTATTATCTATATCTTTTAATTTAGGTATATTTTTAATTTCTACTGGTTCATCTATTAAAATAGATGCAAATAAAATAGGTAAAGCAGAATTTTTAGATCCAGAAATATTTACTTTTCCTTTTAACTTTACAGGACCTTTTATAATAAATTTATCCATATTTTTTCTCTAGAAAAAATTAGTAAAAATACCGAAATTAATAATTTTAAATTTAATTATTTAATAGATGATTAAAATTATTATATAGAATTATTTTTAATAAGATTTTTATAAAAAAATTTGTTATATTTAGTAATCATAAAAATTAATTTTAACGTTTTGAAAATTGTGGACTACGTCTAGCTTTTTTTAAACCTACTTTTTTACGTTCTACTTTACGATCATCACGAGTTATAAAACCTGCTTTTTTTAAATCTTTTCTAAAAAAATTATCATATTTTATTAAAGCTCTAGTAATTCCGTGTCTAATGGCACCTGCCTGTCCTGAAGAACCACCTCCTTTTACAGTAATATATAAATCTAATTTATTATGCATTTTTATTAATTCTAAAGGTTTTATTATCATTAAACGATGTGTTTGTCTAACAAAAAAAATATTTATATTTTTTTTATTAATATTAATAGACCCATTTCCTTTTTTAATAAATACTCTAGCAGAAGAACTTTTCCTTCTTCCTGTACCGTAATAATTAAAAAAATTTTTATTCATTATTTTATATCCTAATAATAAAATATAACTAAATATCTAAAATATATTGTTTTTGTGCTATATGTTTATGAATTTCTCCTTTATATATTTTTAACCTATTTAACATTAACATTCCTATTTTATTTTTAGGTAACATTCCTTTTATTGAATGCTCAATTATTTTTTTAGGGTTTTTTTGAATTAATTGTTCAAATGATATTTTTTTTAATCCTCCAGAATAACCGCTATGACTAAAATAAAATTTATTTTTACTTTTTTTTCCTGTAATTTTAATCTGTTTAGCATTAATTACAATAACATAATCACCTATATCAATATGAGGTTTATATAGAATTTTATGTTTACCCATTAAATAATGGGTAATTATACAAGATAATCTACCTAAAATTTTATTTTTTGCATTTATAAGATACCATTGACGATTAAAATTATTTTTTAACATAGTATTCATATTATATATGATATCCAAAATATAAATTATTAATAAAATTGTATTTCATTTTATTTTTTTAATTTTTTAATAAAAAAATATAAATTTTTATTAAAATATGATAATATAGTTGCATTATAAATGCAATTAGTCTTTTTTATTTTTTAATAAATTTAGTAAATATGGATTTTATTATTTTAAATAAATAATTTTTTCTTTTATTTTATTTGGTGAACTTTATGGGAATAATTTTTACAAAAAAAAAAGAGGATAATTTAGTTAAAATATTTAAAAATTTAATTAAACAAGAAAAATTTAGTACACAAACGGAAATTGTACATGCTTTACAAAAAGAAGGATTTAATAATATTAATCAATCTAAAGTATCTAGAATGTTAACAAAATTTGGAGCAGTAAGAATTAGAAATACTAGAATGGAAATGGTATATTGTTTTCCTTTAGAATTAAGCGTTCCAAATACAACTAGTCCATTAAAAAATTTAGTTTTAGATATTGATTATAATGATATTTTAATTATTATTCATACAAGTCCTGGAGCTGCTCAATTAATAGCAAGATTATTAGATTCTTTAGGAAAATCAGAAGGAATATTAGGTACCATTGCTGGTGATGATACTATTTTTGTAGTACCCACACGTTTATTTAAAACTATTCACTTATATAATTCTATACAAAATTTATTTAGACAAAAATGTAAATAAAATAATAAAAAATTATTTTTTCATTTTTTATTTAATACATGTTATTCCTTTCATGTATGGTTGTAGTATTTTTGGAATAATAATTGTACCATTTTTAAGTTGATAATTTTCCATTATAGCAGCTAATGTTCTGCCTACTGCAAGTCCTGATCCATTTAAAGTATGTATAAAATGAATTTTATTATTTTTTATTTTTCTATATCTTGCCTTTATTCTTCTAGATTGAAAATCCCACATATTAGAACAAGAAGAAATTTCATAATATTTATTTTTTGAAGGAAACCATACTTCTAAATCGTATGTTTTTCTTGAGGAAAAACTCATATCTCCTGTACATAATAACATTTTTCTATAAGGTAAATTTAATAATTGTAATATCTTTTCTGCATGTTGAGTAATTTCTTCTAAAGTTTTTATAGAATTCTTAGGTTTTACTAATTGTACTAATTCTACCTTATCAAATTGATGTGTTCGTATTAATCCTTTATCATGTTGCCCATATGAACCAACTTCAGATCTAAAACAAGTACTATGAGATACTAATTTTATTGGTAACATTTTTTCTTCAACAATTTTATTATTTAATAAATTTGTTAATGGAACTTCTGCTGTTGGAATTAAAAAATATTCACATTCATTATTTTTTTTAAAATTTTTTATTTGAAAAAGATCTTTACTAAATTTTGGTAATTGTCCAGTTCCATATAAAATTTTTTTTTTAACTATATATGGAACATAAATTTCTTCATAACCATGTTTATTAATATGTATATCTAACATAAATTGAATAAGAATTCGATGTAAATATGCTATTAATCCCTTTAAAATAATAAATTTTGATCCACTTAAATTTACAGCAGATTTTATATCAATTCCTTTATTTAAAATACCTAATTCTAAATGATCACGTATAGGAAAATTATATTGAATTATATTACCCCATTTTTTAATTTCTTTATTTTCATTACTATTTTTTCCAATAGGAACATCTTCTAATGGTAAATTAGGTATTACGCTATAAATATTATGTATATCTTTTTTTATATTATTTAACATAATTTTATATTTAGATATTTTATCATTATAAATAATTACTTTTTTTTTTAATTTACAAATATTATTAATATTTTTTTGTGATAAAATCTTAGAAATTTTATTTCTTTTTATTTGTAAAAATTCCATTTTAGTTTGTACATTTTTTCGTTCTTTTTCTAATTTCTTTACTAAATTAATATTTAAATTAAAATTTCTTTTTTTTAAAATTTTATAAATATAATCAATATTATTACGTAATAAATTAATATCTAACATAATATTTTCTCATATTGAACATCAAATAATAAAATATTATAATATAAATATATAAAATTATATAAATTTATTTTATAAATATAGTATATTTAAAAAATATTAATTTTAATATATAAAATATTCTTAATTTTAAAAAAATATAAATGAAAAATAATAAAAAAACAAAACTTCTTATTTTAGGTTCTGGTCCTGCTGGTTTTACATCAGCTATATATGCTGCAAGAGCAAATTTAAATCCTGTTTTAATAACAGGTAAAAGTATCGGAGGGCAATTAACACAAACATTAAGTATAGAAAATTGGCCAGGAAATTTCCCATATGTAACTGGACCTAAACTAATGGAACGATTACGTAATCATGCTGTATATTTTAATACGCAAATTATTAATGATACAATAATAAAAATTATTAATTTTAAAAAATCACCTTTTATATTAAAAGGAAATTTGTTTAATTTTACTTGCAAAAGTATTATTATAGCAACAGGATCATATCCAAGATTTTTAGGTTTACCTTCTGAAAAAAAATTTTTAGGTAAAGGAATATCTTATTGTGCTATTTGCGATGGATTTTTATATCGTGATAAAGTAGTTGCTGTTATTGGAGGTGGAAATACTGCTTTAGAAGAAGCATTATATTTATCAAATATTTCTTCTCAAGTACATTTAATTCATAGAAAAAATGATTTTAATGCAGAAAAAATATTAATTGATAAAATTAAAATTAAAATAAAAGAGAAAAAAATAATTTTACATACTCCTTATGTAGTAAAAAAAATTTTAGGTGATAATACAGGAGTTACAGGTATAAAAATTTTCTCTGTTAATAGTAAAAATATTAAAATAATAAAATTATATGGTATATTCATACTAATAGGTAGTATCCCTAATACTATTTTATTTAAACAAAAATTAAAACTTAATAAACAAGGTTACATATTAACAAATAATAAAAATTTTTTTACACAAACAAATATTCCTGGAATTTTTGCTGCTGGAGATGTTATGGATAATATATATAGACAAGCAATAACATCAGCAGCTACAGGATGTATGGCTGCATTAGATGCACAAAAATTTTTAAATAAGAATTAATTATTAATTAAATTTTTAATTTATACATTATTAATTTTTAATTAAATTCTAATAATACCTATTATTTATTAACGACTACGAAAGATAATTCTACCTTTTTTTAAATCATATGGAGTTAATTCTACAGTAACTTTATCTCCGGTTAATATACGAATATAATTTTTTCTCATTTTTCCTGATATATGTGCAGTTATTATATGACCATTTTCTAATTTTACATGAAAAATAGTATTAGGTAATGTATTTAATACTATTCCCTGCATTTCTATATTATTTTCTTTAGACATAAAAAACCTTGATAATTATAAATATATAATAAAGATTATGTTATATGATTTTTTACAAAATTCCAATAATAGCTTTTATTTATTAAATTATTATATTTACCTTTTTTAATTAAAAAACCATTATCCATAAAATAAATACAATCTGCTTTTTTTAAAATATTAATATTATGAGTAATAAAAATAATTGTTTTATTATAGAATATAGAAAATAATAAATTTATTATTTTATTAGATGTTAATAAATCTAATCCTTCGGTAGGTTCATCTAATAAAATTAAATTTCCATTATGTATTATAGTTCTTGCAATACCTAATTTTTTTAATTCTCCTCCGGAAAGGATTCTACCTCCATCTCCTAGCCATATATTTAATCCTTTTTTATTTTTTATTAATTTTTCTAAACCTACTAATTTTAAAACTTTTATTAAATAATTATTATCAATATTCTTATTATGCTGATTATTTAAAAGAATATTATTTTTTAATGTATCACTAAAAAGATATATTTCTTGATTTATAACACTAATATTATTTCTTAATAAAGATAAATTCCAATTTTTTAAATTATATTTATTATAATAAATATTACCTTTTAAAGGATCCCATGCTCTGGTTAATAACATTAATAATGTAGATTTACCACTACCATTATGTCCAGTTATAATTATTTTTTGTTTTTTTTTTATACTTAATGATATATTTTTTAATACATAAGGAGATTTATTATTATAACGGAATGATAGATTTACTATATCTATAATTGAAATTTTTTTTTTATTATATTTATTTTTATTTATAAAATTAATATTAGGTTTTTGTTCTATAATATTAAATATATTTTTAGCAGATAAAAATATTTCACTAATATTTTGAAATATATTACTTAAAGGAAGTAATATATTAGATAATGAAATTAAAGATAATAAAAATAAAATAATTTTATTTTTTATATTTACATCAGAAAAAAATATATGACTGTAAATTATAAATATTATCATAATAATATTTATAATAAAAATTATTAATATTTGAGATTGAATATTATAATTATTTTGTATAGATTGTATTTTTTGCCATTTTAATTCTAATAAATTTATTTTAGTAAATATATATTTAATACCATCAAATATTTTATATTCTAAATGATGTGATAAAAGATTATTTATAGTAATATAATATTTTTTTTTTATTTTTACATTTTTTTCTCCTATTATTTTACCTTTTTTATAAAAATATATTAAATATAATAATAATAAAATTACAAAAATAGTAAAAAAAATTAAAGAAAAAAATAAATTTAAAAAACTTAAATTTATGAAAATTATTAACATTGTAATTAAAATACTAAAAATTGGTGTAATTATTTGTATATATAAAAAATCTAATATTTCAATATCAGAAATTAACATATTTAATATTTCAATATTTTGAAATATAGTTAAATTTGATGGATACAAAGGAAATATTTTTTTAAAAATTAAAATTCTTAAATTTTTTAATAAATATAAAGTAGTATTATGTTTAGTTATTTTTTCATAATATTTAGTAATAATTTTTGTTATTGAAATAATTCTAATAATAATTGAAGGTATAATATAATTATAATATATATAATCATTTTTATTAATACTTAATAAAAAAGTAGAAGTTAATAAATAACCAGAAATTATGGATAATAAAATATTTAATAAATTATAAAATATAGATAAAATAATACCTAAAAAAATTTTTTTAATATATTTTTTATGATATTTTAAAAAATATAGTAAATAAAACATTTCAAAAATTCCTTTTTTTAAGGGAAAAAATTTTTTTTACTTTTGGATATATTTTTTTAATAATTTTACCTTTTTTCATATACCAAATTTGATCATAATAATCAATATTATATATTTTATGAGTAATAGTTATACTAATATTAAACAATAAAGTATTTTTTTGTATTATTTTCATAATATTATATTGATTTTTTATATCAATATTATTTATAGGTTCATCTAATAATAATAAAATACTATCTTTAATTAAAGATCTAGCAATAACCATTCTTTGTATTTGTCCAATTGATAAACATACATTTTCTTTATTAAGAATCGTATTTAATTTATTAGGTAATTTATTAATAAAATCTATTATACCAATTTTTTTTATAATTTTTTGTATTTTTTTTTTATTTATTTTTTTATTAAAAAATAAATTTTTTTTAATTGTTATAGCAGGAAGTGTAGGATTTTGTTTAACATATGATATTTGTTTATACCAACTATATAAATTTATATTTTTAAATTCTATATTATTAATTTTTAATGATCCATTATATGGAATAAGGCCTAATAAAACATTAAATAATGTTGTTTTACCACATCCATTAGGTCCACTAATAATTATATTTTTTCTGGATTTTATTTTAAAAGATATAGGTCCTATTAATATATCACCTATTTTATTTTTAACTACTAAATTTTTAGCTTCTATTTTTAATTTTTTTATTTTTTGTAAATAAAATTTTTTTTTAGTATTTAAATTATTAAATTTTTTATTATTCAATAATTTTATAATATTATTAGCAGCTCCAATTGCTTTAGACTTAACATGATATAATATTCCTAAATTATTAAAATTTTGAAAATATTCAGAAATTAAAATTAATGTAAAAAAACTATGAAATAATTTAATATTTTTATTATAAAATCCAAAATTTATTATATTTAAATATATAAAACTAAAATAAATAGCAATAAATGCCATAGAAATAGTGATAAAAAATTCTAAAACTGCAGAAGTTAAAAAAACAATTTTTAATATTTCAATATTTTTTTTTCTAAATTTTTCAATATATAAAGAAATTTTTTTTATTTCTATTTTTTTAAAATTAAATACTCTGATGGTTTCTATTCCTTTTAATCTATCAAAAAAAAATCCATTTAAAAGTGATAATATTTTAAAGTTTTTTTTATTTTTTTTTATAGTTTTTTTACCAATTAATATTATAAAAAAAATAATTAGTATGCTAATAATGATAAGTAAAAAACTTATTATCCAACTAATGAAAAATATAGTTATTAAAATTATTAAAGATGTTATTTTAATAATAAATAATTGAGGTATATATTTTTTATAATAATCTTGTAAATTTTCTACTTGATCTATTATTAGAGATAAATCAGCTCCTGACATCTTATTTTTTAATTTTTCATAATATTGATGCAATAATTTGTTTATAATTTTTTTTCGAATAATATTTTTTATTATTTGACTATAATTAAAATTAACTTTATCAATTAAAAATATTAGTAATGATTTAATAATAAAACAAAAAAATAATACTATACAATAGTAAAAAATTTTATTTTTTTTTTCTTCAATAAAAAAAAATTGTACTTGTTTTGATAAAATCCAATTTTGGATTATAATTACAAAAATATTAATAATATTTAATAAATATGATATTTTTAATAAATTTTTAGCAAAAAAACTCTGTTTTTTTAACCAAAATATTATATATTTCTCTTTATATATTTTCATAATAAAATATTACTTTTTACTATGTTGAGTAAAAAACACAACATAGTTTATAAAAATTATTTTATAATTTTTCTTCTATTCTAATTAATTGATTATATTTTGATATTCGCTCAGAACGACTCATAGATCCAGTTTTAATTTGCTCGGCATTAGTTCCAACTGCTAAATCAGAAATAAATGAATCTTCTGTTTCTCCTGACCTATGTGAAATAATTATTTTATATCCTGCTTGTTTAGCAACTTTTATTGTAGATAAAGTTTCAGTAAGAGAACCAATTTGGTTTAATTTTATTAAAATTGCATTAGCAACTTTATTTTTTATACCTTTTTTTAAAAATTTAGTATTAGTAACAAATAAATCATCTCCAACTAATTGAATTTTATTACCTAATAATTTTGTTTGATAAATAAAACCTTTCCAATCAGATTCATTTAAACCATCTTCTATAGAAGATATAGGATATTTTTTTGTTAAATTAAATAAAAAATGTGTAAATTCTTTTGAAGAAAGACTTATTTTTTCACTATTTAAATTATATTTTTTATTATAAAATAATTCAGAAGCAGCACAATCAATAGCAAAAGTAATATCTTTACCTAAAATAAATCCAGCGTTTTTAACAGCTTCTGATATTAAATCAAATGCTTCACTATTATTATTTAAATTAGGAGCATATCCTCCTTCATCACCTACTGATGTAATCATTTTATTTTTTTTAAGAACATAAAATAAATGATGAAAAATTTCTGAACCATAACGTATAGCTTCTTTTATATTTTTTGCACTAATAGGTTGAATCATAAATTCTTGTATATCTAAATTATTATCTGCATGTTTTCCACCATTAATAATATTAATCATTGGTAATGGCATAAAAAAATTTTCTGAAGTATTATTAAGAATACTTATATATTTATATAATGGAATATTTTCAAATTTTGATGCTGCTCTAGCATTAGCTAAGGAAACAGCTAAAATTGTATTTGCTCCAAAATTAGATTTATTATTAGTATTATCCATATTAATCATAATATTATCTATA
The DNA here is from genome assembly GCF_012570535.1 of Enterobacteriaceae endosymbiont of Donacia semicuprea. NCBI lineage: Bacteria > Pseudomonadati > Pseudomonadota > Gammaproteobacteria > Enterobacterales > Enterobacteriaceae > Enterobacteriaceae endosymbiont of Donacia semicuprea. The sequence continues at coordinate 446,631 of NZ_CP046210.1, read as the reverse complement.
TATGATTGATTTAATGAATTTTGATTAAACAAATATTTATTAATAGTAGTATTAATTATATTAATAGGTTTTAAAACTCCTTTACCTAAAAATCTTTTTTTATCTCCATCACGTAATTCTACAGCTTCTTTAGAGCCAGTAGAAGCTCCAGAAGGAACTGAAGCCATTCCTATTATACCATTATTTAAATGAACTTCTGCTTCAATAGTAGGATTACCTCTAGAATCAATAATTTCTCTACCTATTATTTTTTTTATTTTAGACATTATACTTCCTTAATTTATAAGATATAGATCTTATTTAAAATTTATTGATAAATAATTAATTCAATTATTAAAATTATTTTTTTATAAAAAATTAATTTATTTTTATATAAATATTTTTTATTTATTTATAAATAATAATTTTTATTATTAAAATACAAAAATTACAATTTTTTATTTTATAAAATATTTTAATTTTTTAATTTAATATTTTTTGATATTAATTTAAAATTTATTTCAATTAATAAAATTTTATTAATAATTATTTTAAAAAATACTCTTTAATAAAAAATTTGATTAAAATATAGTATAAAAATTATTTATTAAAATTTTTTTTAAAATATTTATATATTGAAATATTATTACTTAATATTATTTTTTTTAAATGTATCAATAGAAAATAAAATTTCATCATGTGCTTTTTTTAGATCTTTCCAACCATTAATTTTGCACCATTTTCCTTTTTCTAAATCTTTATAATGTTTAAAAAAATATATAATTTGTTCTTGTAATAAAATAGATAAATCTTTAATATTTTTTATCAAACAATATTCTTTAGAAATTTTTTTATGTGGTACTGCAATTATTTTATTATCATTCCCAGATTCGTCTATCATACTTAATAATCCTATAGGACGACATCTAATTACGGAACCTGGTAAAATTGAATATTTAGTGATTACAACTACATCTAAAGGATCATTATCTAATGATAAAGTATTATTTATATATCCATAATTAAATGGGTAAAACATTGGAGTAAAAATAAAACGATCAACAAATAATATTCCATTTTTTTTATTAATTTCATATTTTACTGAATTCGAATTTAAAGATATTTCAATTATTACATTTATATCATTAGGAATATTTTCTCCAGAAGAAATATTTTTAAAGTTCATATTTAATTACCTTAAACTAAATTTAAAATATTAATATTAATTATTGTATATTTTAAATGTATTTAATTATAATATATATTATTATAATTTATATATAATAAAATTATATATATATATAATATTAATTACTAAATATTTTTATATAAAATATAAAGTTAATAATTTAATTAATAATTCTTTATAAAGAAAAAAATATGGCTAGAATTACAGTAGAAAAAGCTGTTAAAAAAATAGGTAATAGATTTGATTTAGTTATTATTGCTTCTAAAAGAGCAAGACAAATACAAATAAAAGGAAAAATTCCATTATTAATAGAAAAAAATGATAAAACAACTATTTTAGCATTAAGAGAAATTGAACAGGGTTTAATTAATAAAAAGATACTTAATAAGTATGAAAAAAATTCAGAAAAAAAATTTCAAATAATAGATTTACATAATTATTAATTGTATTGAAATTAAATTTTATTATAATAAAACTAATTAAATATCAATATTTATTACTTGTAATGCGTTATTTTTTATAAATAATCTTCTTGGTTCAACTTCATTACCCATTAAAGTTGAAAATAATTGATTAGCTTTTTTTGCATCTTTAATAGTTACTTTTAACATATTACGAGTTAAAGGATTCATAGTTGTTTCCCATAATTGATCTGGATTCATCTCTCCTAATCCTTTATATCTTTGTATAGTAAAACTACCTTTAGATTCTTTTAATAACCATGTAATTCCTTCTTCAAAAGAGTTAATGTTCTTACATTTTTTATTTTTTTTTACGTAATAAATTTTTTTCTTTTTTAAAGAAATTAATTTATTTCCTAATAAAAAAATTTTTTTATATTCTGTACTAATAAAAAAATCATTATTTAATAAATATTTATTTTTATTTCCATATTTATTTTCATATATTATAGGTTCAAAAATATTTTTTTCTATATTTTTATTAATTGATCCTGTAAATATAATATTTACAAAATTATTATTTAAATATAATAATAAATTATCTAACCATAATTTAACATTATTATAATTATCAAGTTTACTTAATTTTAAATTATATAATAATGCATAAAATATTTTTTTTAAAAAAATATATTTAGAAAATTTTATAATTTTTTTAACAAAATTAAATTCTTTTGCTAAAATCCATAATTTTTTATCAGACAATTTTTCTTTTGTTTTTTTAAAATAAAAAATAGCTTTTTTTAAAGCTATTTTTAATTTATATAAAGTCATTTCTTCATCATTTTTAATATATAATTTTTGATTACCTTTTTTGACTTTATATAAAGGAGGTTGAGCTATATATATATGTCCTTGTTCAATAATTTTAGGCATTTGTCTATAAAAAAATGTTAATAATAAAGTACGTATATGAGCTCCATCAACATCTGCATCTGTCATAATAATGATATTATGATATCTTAATTTTTCTAAATTATATTTTCCAGAATTAATATTACAACCTAAAGCAGTAATTAAAGTAATTATTTCTTGAGAAGAAAGAATTTTATTAAATTTAGCTTTTTCGACATTAAGAATTTTACCTTTTAATGGTAAAATAGCTTGATTTTTTCTATTTCTACCTTGTTTTGCTGAACCGCCAGCTGAATCACCTTCTACTAAATAAATTTCAGATAAAGCAGGATTACTTTCTTGACAATCTGATAATTTTCCAGGTAATCTGGATATTTCTGTAAAATTTTGATTTTTTATTACTTCTCTAGTTTTTCTTAATGTATCTCTTATTTTTGCTGCATATATAATTTTATTTACTATATTTTTAGCATCTCGAGGTTTTTCTAAAAGAAAAAACATCAATTGTTGATTTACATAACATTCAACTAATGATTTTACTTCTGATGATATTAATTTTTCTTTAGTTTGAGAAGAAAATTTAGGATTAGTAATTTTAATAGATATAAGTGCTATTAATCCTTCTCTAGTATCATTTCCTGTTATATTTATTTTTTTTTTTTTATTGTATCCTTCTTTATCTATATATAAATTTAATGTACGTGTTATAGCAGATTTTAATCCAGATAAATGTGTTCCTCCGTGTATTTGAGGTATATTATTAGTAAAACAACATATTTTTTCTTTAAAAGAATTATTCCATTGCATAGCTATTTCTATATTAATAGAACTATTTTTTGTATAGCAATAAAAAATATTTTTATGAATTGGATCATAATTTTTATTTAAATATTTAATAAATTCTTTTATTCCTCCAGTATATTGAAAGACATTATATTTATTATCTTTTTTATTAGTTATAGAAAGAAATAATCCTGAATTTAAAAATGATAATTCTCTTAATCTTTCAGATAAAATTTCATAATTAAATATTTGAATTTTATTAAAAATATTATAATTAGGCCAAAATCTAATATGAGTTCCGGTTGAATTAGTAATTCCAATTGTTTTTAATCGATCTTTAGGAACACCATTATAATAAAATTGTTTATATAATTTCCCATTTCTTTTTATAGTTAATTCTAATTTTTTAGATAAAGCATTAACAACGGAAATACCTACACCATGTAATCCTCCAGATAATTTATATGATTTATTATTAAATTTACCTCCAGCATGTAATACAGTCATAATTACTTCAGCTGCAGATATTTTTGCTTCTCTATGTATACCAGTAGGTATTCCTCTACCATCATCAATAATAGAAATAGAATTATCATTATGTATAATGATATTTATTTTTTTACAAAAACCTTCCAAGGATTCATCTATAGCATTATCAATAACTTCAAATACCATATGATGTAAACCTGTACCATCATCTGTATTTCCTATATACATACCCGGTCTTTTTTTTACGGCATCTAAACCTTTTAAAATTTGAATACTTGATGAATCATAATATTTATTGGTCAAATTAAACTCTCACATATCTTTATATTAAATTAAATTTTAAATTTTCATTGGCATGATTAAATAAAATTTATTTTTATCATAAATATCTTCTATTCTAATACTAGAAACATTATTAATAAAAGATATTTTTATAATATTACCATCTAATACATTAATTACATCAATTAAGTAATTAATATTTATTGATATATCAATATCATATTTTATTTTATTATCATATTTTTCTATTTCTAATATTTCTTCAGCCATTTCATTATTAATATTAATACTAAAAATTCTTAAATTAAAATTACTAAATGATAATGTTACTCCTTTAGTTTTTTCATTCACAATAATAGAAATTCTATGTAAGGCATTTTTAAACATAAGACGATTAATTTTAACATTTTTATGAAATATTTTAGGTATAATTTTTAGATAATCAGGAAATTCACCTTTAATTAATTTAGATGTAAATTTCAAATTATTAAAAATAAAACAAATATTATCATTATTAATTTTTATATTTATTAATTCATCAGTATTTTTAATTAATCTTGATAATTCAAATATACTTTTACGTGGTATAATCACTGCATAATTATTAATTATTTTTGTGTTAAAAATATAGGAAGTATAAATGGATAAACGATGTCCATCAGTTGATACAATATTTAAAGTATTATTTTTAATTTGTAATAACAAGCCATTTAAATATTTTCTTACATCATTATTAGCTATTGAAAAATAAGTAGAATTTATAAATTTTTTTATTGTTTTATGAGTAAGATTAAATTTTATATCATATTTTATAAAATTTATACTAGGAAAATTATTTATAGGAAAAATAGTTATTGTAAAATAACATTTTTGTGATGATATTATAGCCTGACTTTTATTGAATAAAATTTTAATATCTTTATTTTTAGGTAAACTATAACATATATTATAAAATTTTTTTCCTTGTATAGTAACAGAATATTTTTTTTGGTTAAATTTATTATTTAAAATAGATATTATTTCTATCTCTAAATTAGTACTTTTAAAAATAATTATTCCATTTTCTAAAAATTCTATTAAAATATTATTAATAATTGGTAATACGGAACGATTAGTAATAATATTTGTAATATATTGTAATGGTTTTATTAATAATTCACGATTAATTATAATACTGTATTCCATAAATTTTTTATTTTTAATTAAAATATATAACATAAAATATTATCATTCTAATGATAACATATTAAGTAATGTTGGTAATTAAATTATTAAAATATTTTAAATATTTTAAAAAAAAATATATAAAATATTTTATTTATGTAATAATAAATTATATATAAATATATATAGGTATAAATTTAAATGAAACGTACTTTTCAACCATCTATATTGAAAAGGAAAAGATCTCATGGTTTTAGAACAAGAATGAAAACCCATAACGGAAGAAATATTTTAAATCGTCGTCGTGCTAAAAATCGTGTTTATTTGACTGTATCAGATAAAATTAAATTTAAATAAAAAAGTGAATAATTTTAATTTTTCTAAAAAAAAACGTTTAATTTCACTGAATTTTAATTTTGTATTTAATCATCCAAATAAGATAACAAATAAGTATTTTACTATTTTAAGTCGTATAAATAAATTAAAATATTCTAGAATTGGTATAATTATACCGAAAAAAAAAATTAAAAAAACAAATATTAGAAATAAGTTTAAGAGAATTATTCGTGAATATTTTCGTTTAAATCAATATATATTTTATAATATGGATTATATTATTATTTTAAATAATAAAAATATTATAAAAATAAATAATTTTTGTTTTAAAATATATTTAGAAAAAATATGGAATATTTATAAAATAAATTAATTTTTTGAAAAAAACTTATTTTAAATATTTTATTTTTATAAATTTAAACTAGGTTATTTTTATTTTAATTTATAATATAACTTTTAATAAATTAATAAATTAATGTGAGATTAATAATGTCTTCTAAAAACAATATTATTTTAATTATTTTTTGTTTATTTAGTTATATAATTTTGCATAATTGGAAAAAAATACATAATTATACAAGAAATAATACAAAAATAATTATTAATAAAAATATTCTTAATCATAAAAATTATAAAAAATTTTTTTATATAATTAAAAAAAATAATATTGTGATTAAAACCGATAAATTTCTTTTATATATTAATCCATATGGAGGTAATATTGAAAAAGTATATTTACTAGATTATTCAAATAAATTAAATTCTAAAAATTTTTTTACTTTATTAAAAAATAAATCTGATTTTATATATCAAATTAAATCTGGTATCTCACAAGAAGATAATTTTCAAAAAATTGGAGATGTTTATAAAAATGAAAAATTTTTTTCAAAAAAAAAATATTTTCAATTAGAAAAAAATAAAAATATATTAAAAGTACCTTTAATTTTTAATAAAAAAAATATTTTATATATAAAAATATTTACTTTTATAAAAGGAAGTTATTCAATAATTATTAATCATCAAATTTTTAATAAAACACAAAATCCTATTAATATATCTATATTCGGACAAATAAATCATTCTAGTAATATACCTAAAAAATATTTAGAAAAAAAACATAATAATATTACTATTAAAACATTTAATAATATAGCATACTCTACTGAGTATAATAAATTTAAAAAATATAAATTTTCTAATATAAAAAAAAATACTAATATTAGTGTCCATGCTAAAAATGGATGGATAGCTATGTTACAACAATATTTTATTTCAGCTTGGATTCTTCCTAATCTTTCTAAAAAAAATGATATATATATAAAAAAAATATCTCATGATATTATAAGTATTGGATTTAAATCTTCTAATTATTTAATTTTATCAGGAGAAAAAAAATTTTTTTTATCAAAATTATGGATAGGTCCTAAAATTCCAGAACAAATGTCCAAAATTGCTCCATTTTTAGATTTAACTATTGATTATGGTTTTTTATGGTTTTTATCAAAACCATTATTTAAGTTATTAAATTTATTATTTAATTTAATAGGAAATTGGGGTTTTTCAATAATTACTATTACTATAATTATAAGGATTATAACATATCCATTATCAAAAAAACAATATATTACCATAGCTAAAATGAATTTTTTACAACCAAAAATAAAAAAAATTAAAGAAAAATTTATTGATGATAAAAATCGTTTTAGTCAAGAAATATTTTTATTATATAAAAAAGAAAAATTAAATCCATTTTCTGGTTTTATACCTTTTATCATACAAATGCCTATTTTTTTAGCATTATATTATGTATTAACTAATTCTATAGAATTAAGACATGCTCCATTTATATTTTGGATTCAAGATTTATCTTCTGAAGATCCATATTATATTTTACCAATATTAATGAGTATTACTATGTTAGTTATTCAAAAAACTTCAAAAAATAATTATGATAATAATCCTATACAAAAAAAAATTTCATATATTCTACCTATTTTTTTTAGTTTATTTTTTTTATGGCTTCCTTCAGGATTAGTTTTATATTACATAATTAATAATTTAATTACAATATTACAACAAAAATGGATATTTTATATAATGGATAAAAAAAATTATAAAATTTAATAATTTCATTTTAAAAATTATGGAAAAAAATAAATATACAATAATTGCAAGAGCAACTCCTTTAGGTCAAGGTAGTATAGGAATTATAAGAATATCTGGTAATAAAGTTTTAAATGTAATAAAAAATATATTAAGACTGAATTATATAAAACCAAGATATGCACATTATTTACCTTTTTTTTATAAAAATAAAATTATAGATAAAGGTATTGTGTTATTATTTCCAAAACCTGATTCTTTTACAGGAGAAGATATTTTAGAATTACAATGTCATGGAAGTACTATACTTTTAGATTTATTAATTAATAATATTATTACAATACCTGGTATTAGAATTGCTTATCCTGGTGAATTTTCAGAAAGAGCTTTTTTAAATAAAAAAATTGATTTAACTCAAGCAGAAGCAATTTCTGATATTATTTCAGCTAATTCAAAAGCTGCATTATTTTCAGCAGTAAATTTAATGAATGGAAAATTTTCGTTATTATTAAAAAAATTTTCAAATATTATTATTGATTTAAGAGTACAAATAGAATCGTTTCTTGAATTTGATTTAAAAATTAATTTTGATATTTTTTGTTCTAATATTAAAAAAATATTAAAAAAATTATTAAATAATTTAATAAATATTCAGGAATATGTTAATAATGGAATAAGAATTAAAGAAGGCATTAAAATAACTTTAATTGGACCACCTAATTCTGGTAAATCTAGTTTAATGAATATAATTACCAATAAAAATATTTCTATAATTACTAATATTCCTGGAACAACTAGAGATATTTTACGTGAAAATATTTATATAAATTCTGTTCCTATAGAAATAGTTGATACTGCAGGTATTAGAAATACTAATAATGAAATTGAAATTTTAGGAATCCAAAAAACTTTTAAGGAAATAACAAGATCTCATTATTTATTTTTAGTAGTAGAAGATAAAATATCTGAAAATAATTTATTAAAAATAATAAAAATTAAATTAAAAAAATTTTTGAAAAATACTCCTATGATTATTTTACGTAATAAAATAGATATGACAAATAATATTCCAGAAATAACTAATAATTATAATTATGTAACAATACGATTGTCAATTAAAAATATGAAAGGAATATCATTATTAATGAATTTTATTAAACAAAAAATTATATTTACTAATAATAATGAAGATCAATTTACAGCTAGAGAAAGATATATTGATTCTTTAAATTATATATATAAATTTTTAATCAAAAGTCAAAAAAACTTTATAAAAACAAATTCTATAGAATTATTATCTGAAGATTTAAGATTAATACAAAAAGAATTAGATTCTATTACTGGAAAATTTACTTCTAAAGATTTATTAAAAAATATTTTTTCACAATTTTGCATTGGTAAATAAAATTTTATGCCTGAACTTCCTGAAGTAGAAGTTACTAAAAAAATAATAAAACCATATTTAAAAGGAAAAATAATTAATTATTCTATTGTTAGAAATAAAAAATTAAAGTATTTTGTTTCAGACAATATAGTAAAAATAAATAATCAAAAAATTTTAGATATTAAAAGAAGAGGAAGATATATAATTATTATTTTAGTAAATAATACAATTATTATACATTTAGGTATGACGGGAAAATTATTTTTAATTAATAAACAATATTATTCTTATAATAAACATGATCATATTGATTTAATTATTAATAATAATTTAATTTTACGTTATACAGATACTAGAAAGTTTGGTTTTTGGTTATGGGGAGAAAAAAATTATCAAGAAAATATATTTTTAAAAAAATTAGGTCCTGAACCATTAGAATATTCATTTAATAATATATATTTATATAATTTTACACAAAAAAAAAATATTTTTATTAAAATAATGTTAATGGATAACAATATAGTAACAGGAATAGGTAATATTTATGCTAATGAAATATTATTTTTATCTAAAATATTACCTACAAGAATATCAAATACTTTAAATTTTGAAGAAATTACTCTTTTAGTTAAAAATATTAAATTTATTTTAAATAAATCAATTAAGTATGGTGGTTCTTCTATATGTGATTATAGACAACCTAATGGAAATATAGGTAATTTTTATAAATATTTTTTTGTATATGGTAAAAAAGATAAATTATGTAAAATTTGTAAAAAAAAAATTATTAAAATAATCTTAAGAAACAGAAGTACTTTTTTTTGTAATAAATGTCAAAAATAAATATTTTTTAAAATAAAAAATTTAATTTAATAAAGAAGTAATTTGATTATATATCTTTGATTTTCCTAAAATAATTCTACTTAAAATAACTAAAAATAAAGAAATAATTATTAGTATTGTTGATAAAACATTAATTTCCGGAGTTATTCCAATTTTAGACATTGAATAAATTTTTAATGGAAGTATTTCGTATTCAGGTCCTGTAACAAATGTTGATATTGTTATATCATCCATAGATAAAGCAAAACTTAATAACCAACTTGAAATAATTGCTGGTAATATTAAAGGAAATATAATTTTTGTTAAAATAATTATCTCATTAGCTCCTAAATCTCTTGCAGCTTCTAATATATAAATATTAAAATTTTGTAATCTAGAATAGATAGTAATTACTACATAAGGTAAACAAAAAGTAATATGTGAAAATAATAAAGACCAAAATCCTAAAGTAAAGTTTAATAATACAAACAATAATAATAAAGAAATACCCATAACAATATCAGGAGATATAATTACTATATATAATAAAATACTTATAAATGATTTTATATAATCATTATAATGATATAATGATAATGCTGTTAATAAACCAATTAAAGTTGTAAAAGTAGCAGTAATTATTCCAATAATTAAAGAATGATATGTAACTTCTAATAAAGAAGTATTATGTAGAATTTCGTAATACCATTTAGTACTAAATCCTTGCCATATTATTCCATAACGTGATGAATTAAAAGAATTTATAACTAAAAGAATAATAGGAATATAAAACCAAAAATAAATCAAATACATAAAAATAATTCTTAAAATATATTTAAACATTATTTTGAAATTCCTTTTTATTTAAAAATTTTATGATTTTAAAATATAGCATTAAAAAAAAACCGGTGAATAATGTTATTATTGTACTTGTTGCAGCTCCTAATGGCCAATCTCTCATATTAAGAAATTGATTTTTAATAATATTTCCTATTAACAAATTTTTAGCTCCACCCATTAAATCAGAAATATAAAATAAACCCATACTAGGTAAAAAAACTAATAAACATCCAGCAATAATTCCCGGAATAGTTAAAGGTATAATTATATGAAAAAAAATTTTCCATAATGGAGCTCCTAAATCTTTTGCTGCTTCTATATAAAATTTATCTAATTTTTCAATACTAGAATATATCGGAACAATCATAAAAGGTAATAGAATATATATTAATCCTAAAATTATAGCTGTAGGAGTATATATTATACGAATAGGGTTATTAATTATTTTTAAATAAAGTAAAATATAGTTTAACCATCCATTAATTCCTAAAAATATTTTTAAACAATATATTCTAATTAAAGAGTTAATCCAAAATGGTAAAAATAAAAGAAATAACATTAAAGATCTTTTTTTAGAAGATATTTTTATTAGACACCATGCAAATGGATATCCTATTAAAAGACATATAATGGTAGTAAGAAATGAAATAAATAAAGAATTCATAAAAACTTTAATATATAAAAAATTTAATAATTTTAAATAATTATAAAAAGAAAATTTAAATATAATTAAATTATAATTATCTTTTTTTAAAAAACTAATAATAATCATTATTATATTTGGTAAAAAAATAAATAATAATAACCAACTAGTAATTAAAAAAATTATAATTTTTTTAATACATTCTATTATTTTTTTCATAAGGTAAAATAACCTCCCATGTTTCAACCCAATTTATTAACATTTTTTGATTAAGAGAATGATCAACATAAGGATCATTTTCATTAAAAAATTCACTTACAGTAATAATTTTCCCATTTTTAAGTTCTAATATAGATTCTAAAGTCATGCCTTTATAATTTTTTTCCTTTATATAACCAATAAGTCCTGATGTTAAATTAACATTATTATTAATTTCTTTAATTTTTAAATCTTCTGGTCTTAATAGAACATGTATTTTTTCTCCAGGAAAAACAGGAAATGTAACTTTAAGATTACATATATAACCTTCTAAATTTACTTTTACTTGATTGTTATATAATTTTTTAATAATAACAGCATTAAATATATTAATATCACCTATAAATTTAGCAACAAATAAATTTTTTGGTTCTTCATAAATTTCTCTAGGGGTTCCTTCTTGTTCAATTTTTCCATTTTTTATTAAAATAATACGATCTGATATACTTAAAGCTTCTTCTTGATTATGAGTAACTAATATAAAGGTAATACCTAATTTTCTTTGTAAAGCTTTTAATTCATTTTGCATTTTTTTACGTAGTCTATAATCTAAAGCTGATAATGATTCATCTAATAATAATATTTTAGGTTGATTAATTACCGCTCTTGCTATAGCAACTCTTTGTTGTTGTCCTCCAGATAATTCATGAGGTTTTCTATTTATAAATTTTTGTAATTGAACTATATTTAATATTTTTTCAACTTTTTCTATAATTTCATTATGTCTTTTTTTTTGCATCTTTAATCCGAATGCTATATTATCAAAAACGGACATATGAGGAAATAAAGCATAATTTTGAAAAACAGTATTTATTTGTCTTTTTTCCGCTGGAATTTTTGTTATTTCTTTATTATCTAATATAATAGAACCACTATCTGCTTTTTCTAAACCGGCTATTAAACGAATAATTGTTGTTTTTCCACAACCAGAAGGACCTAATAAAGTAATAAATTCTCCATTATTTATATTTAAATTTAAATTAGAAATAATTTTTTTACCTAAAAAAGATTTATTTATATTATTAAGATTAATTAATACATTTTTAAAATTTTTTTTTTTCATAAAAATACTCTAATTAAATATTAATTTATATTTAATAAACTTATTAATAAAATTAAATTTTGTAACTAATGATTTTTAAAAATTGAATTTTATAAAATTTTTATTTTTTATAATAAAAAATTCATTTTCTATTAGAAAAAATTGAAAAAATATAATAAAACTAAATTACTGGAATTTCTTTTTCTATAATACCACCTCCTAAACAAATATTTTTATAGTAAAATACTGCTGATTGACCTGGAGTAACACTAAATATAGGAGAATTAAAATATACTTTAATTTTATTATTATTTAAAAAAATTATTTGACATTTAACTTCCTTTTGTCTATATCTTGTTTTAAGAGTATATATTTTTGAAATATGTGGCTTGTAATTATTGTCAATCCAAGTTATTTTTTTTAAAATTAATCCAATAGAATATAAATATAAATTTTTTCTATCTTGTACAATTGTTAAAATATTTTTTTTAATGTTTTTTTTATAAACATACCATGGTTTATTACCATAATATATAGATCCTCCTAAACCAATTCTTTTTCTTTGACCTATAGTATAATGGATTAATCCTTTATGTTTACCAAGAATATTACCATTAATATCAATTATATTTCCTTTTTTTGAAGGTAAATATTTATTTAAAAAATTAGGAAAATTTTTTTCACCTATAAAACAAATTCCTGTTGAATCTTTTTTTTTAGCATTAATAAATTTAAATTTTTTAGCAAAATATCTTATTTCTGTTTTTTTCAAACCTCCTATAGGAAATAAAATTTTTCTTAATTGTTTTTCTTTTATTGTATATAAAAAATAACTTTGATCTTTATTTAAATCTATTCCTTTTAATAAAAAATATTTATTTTTTATTTTTTTACAACGAACATAATGACCTGTACTAATGAAATCTGCACCTAAATTTTTAATAGCAAAATTCATGAAATATTTAAATTTAATTATTTTATTACATAATATATCAGGATTTGGTGTATATCCTTTTTTATATTCAGAAAGAAATTTTTGAAAAACAAAATCCCAATATTCAGTTGCAAAATTAATTTTATGTAAAAAAATATTTAATTTTTTACAAATATATTCTACATAAAATAAATCTTTTTCAATATTACAATGATTATTTATATCGTCTTCTTCCCAATTTTTCATAAATAAACCCTCTACTTGATAATTTTGTTTTTTTAATAACCAAGCAGAAAAAGAAGAATCTATACCTCCTGACATTGCAATTATTACTTTTTTTTTAAGCATATAAGTATTTTAAAAAATTTTAGATAAATATAAAATTATTTAATTATATAATATATTATTACTTTTTAAAAAATTATATATTTATTATTATTTTTACATTTTTTTTATAGTTTTTATACCTAATAATAATAATCCTTTTTTTAAAAATAAAGAAGTTAAAAAAACAATTTTTAATCGACTTAATTTTAATAAATCATCTTGTAAATTCAAAATTTTACAATTTTCATAAAAAATAGAGAATAATACTGTAATTTTATACAACCAATTACACAATAAATGTGGTGTACCTTTATCAACTATTTTTAATATAATTTCCTCAAAGTCTAAAAATGTTATAGCAAGTTTAAACTCAGAATAATTTACAAATTTAATTTCTAAATCTAATAAATTACTAAAATCAATATTAACTTTTTTTAAAATAGATTTGGCTCTCACATAAGCATATTGAATATATAAAGATGTATTTCCATTTAAAGATAACATATCATCCCATTTAAAAACATAGTTATTAATTCTATTTTTAGATAAATCAGCATATTTTATAGCTCCTATTCCAATTATGTGAGATAAATTTTCTAATTTATTTTTTTTTATAGAAGGATTTTTTTTAATAATTATTTTTTTAGATTTTTTAATAGATTCATTTATTAAATTATTTAATTTTATATTTTTTCCTTCTCTTGTTTTAAAAGGTTTATTATATTTATTTAATATCATTCCAAACATATGATGTTCTAATTTTATATTAGAAGGTACATAATTTGCTTTTTTAACTATTTTAAAAATTTGATTTAAATATTGACTTTGACGTGAATCTACGTAATAAATAATACGATGTGCTTTAAAAATTTTGTAACGATACTTAATACAAGCAATATCTATTGTTGCATAAAGATAAGCCCCATCTTTTTTTTGAATAATTACAGCCATTAATTTACCTTTTTTATTTTTTAATCCTTCTAAAGGAATAATAATAGTTCCATTATCATTAATAGCTATTCCTTTTTTTTTTAAATCTGTAATTATATTTGGTAACATATCATTATATATACTTTCACCCATAGTATTTTTAGAAGTTAATTCTACGTTAAGTTTTTTATATAATTGATAATGATTATTCATAGTAATATTAACTATTTTTTTCCATATTTGTAAACAAAAAGGATCTTTTTTTTGTAGTTTAACTACATAAGATCTTGATTCTGTTGCAAATTTTATATCTTCAGAATATTTTTTTCGTGCTTTTGTATATAATTTTTCTATATCAGATATTAAAATACTATTTTTTTTTTTTTCATAATTATAAAAAGCAATAATCATTCCAAAATGAGTACCCCAATCACCAATATGATTGACTTTGATAACATTATGTCCAACAAAAGATAAAATTTTTACCATAGAATCTCCTATAATTGTAGATCTTAAATGACCTACATGCATTTCTTTTGCTATATTAGGACTAGAATAATCTACAACAATATTTTCAGATATAATTTTTTTTGTTAATCCTAATTTTTTAGAAGTAAGTAATAAATTTATTTGTTTTGATAACCATTTTTTTTTAATAAAAAGATTAATAAATCCTAACTTAGATATATTAATTTTAGATATTATATCTTTTAAATTTAAATATTTTACTACTTTATTAGCTAAATCATTAGGGTTTTTTTTTAAGGAAATAGCAGCTGATATAATACCATTTATTTGATAATGTCCTAATTCTATTTTTTTGCATTGACGTAATATTACATTATATTGAGATGGTATGCCTGCTTTAATCATTGATTTATGAATTTTTTTTGAAAGAATTTTTTTTATATTCATATATGGCCTATCTTTATATTAATTTAAATATTTAATTAATTAATAAATAATAAATCTGATTTTTAAAATTTTATATTTAATATTATAATTAAAAAAAATTAAAATATATAAATTACTATAACTAAAATTTTTTTTCTGAAAATAGTTTAAAAATATATTTAAAATATAAATAAAATTATCTAATTCTTTATAATCAATTATTAAAATTAATTTTTTATTTAAATAAAAATATATTTATTAAATAAAATTATTATTTAAAATATATAGAATAATATTCTATTATTAAGTTTAATTTATTTTAAATTACTATCGTTTATTATATTTATAAATTAATTTAAATTAAATTTTTATTATATAATTATTATAAATAATTATATATAATAAAATAGAAGATATAATCTTATATACATTAAAATTTGAATTAATTACATAAAAAAATTATTATTTATTATAAAATAAATATATTAATTCTTATTAAATAAAGTTATATAAAATGAAAAATAAAATTTATTGTGGTAATATTAATAAAAAATTTATAAATAAAGAGATAATTATTTATGGATGGGTAGATAATTATAGAAATTTAGGAAAATTAATTTTTATAAATTTAAAAGATAGGGAAGGTATAATTCAAGCTGTTTTTAAACCAGAGTATAAATTAGCATATAATATAGCAATTAAATTACGTAATAATTTTTGTGTTAAAATTAAAGGAATAATAAACGAAAGAAAAGAAAAAAATAAAAATTTGAATTTATTCACTGGAGAAATAGAAATTATTGTATCTGATATATTTATATTTAATAAATCTAAACCATTACCTATTGATATAAATGTTTTAAATAAAGAAGAAGTTAGATTAAAATATAGATATTTAGATTTAAGACAAAATAAAATGGTTAAAATTATAAAATTAAGATCAAATATAATTTACTATGTTAGAAATTTTTTGGAAAAAAATAAATTTTTAAATATTGATACTCCTATATTAACAAATATAACTCCAGAAGGTTCTAGAAATTATTTAGTACCTAGTAGAATACATAAACATAATTTTTATGCATTACCCCAATCACCTCAGATATTTAAACAATTATTAATGATTGCAGGATTAGATAGATATTATCAGATAGCAAAATGTTTTCGTGATGAAGATTTAAGATCAGATCGTCAACCAGAATTTACCCAAATTGATATAGAAATATCTTTTACAAAACAAAAAAAATTTATTTCTTTTATAGAAAAAATAATATTTAATTTATGGAAAAAAGTAAATAATGTATCATTACATAATTTTAAAATTTTAACTTATAATGAATCAATGGAAAAGTTTGGAACAGATAAACCTGATTTAAGAAATAAATTAAAACTTATAAATTTAACTAATTTTTTTATTAAAAATAATAAAAAAAAAAATAAAAATAGAATAATTTCTATTTCCATTAAAAATAAATATATAAATAATATAAAATTACAAAATTTTAAAAAATATAAATACTATATGGAAAAACATGGTACAAAAGATTTAAGTATATATCAAGTTTATAATAATAAATTAATTAATATTTTAAATAATAAAAATAATATTATTTTTTTAAATTTTAATAATAAGGAAATAAAAAATATTATTTATAAAAATAATGCTAATAATAATGATATTATTTTTATTGGTACAGAAATAGTAAATGATAATATTTCATCTATGGGATTATTAAGAAAAAAATTAGGAAGAGATTTTAATTTAATTGATAATAATAAATGGTCTCCTTTGTGGATCATAGATTTCCCATTATTTAAAAAAGATAAAATAGGAAATTTAGTTTCAGTACATCATCCTTTTACATCTCCAAAAAAAAATTTTTTAAAAAATATATTAGAAAACAAAAATCTTAAAAAAATTTTGTCAGATTCATATGATTTAATAATTAATGGTTATGAAATAGGTAGTGGTTCTTCTAGAATATATAATTATAAAATACAAAAAAAAATATTTGATATTCTTAAAATTAATAAATTAAATCAAGAAAAAAATTTTGGATTTTTTTTAAAATCTTTAAAATTTGGAACACCCCCACATATGGGAATAGCATTAGGATTAGATAGAATAGTTATGTTATTAGCTAATACGAATAATATTCGTGATGTAATTGCTTTTCCTAAAACAACTTCAGCAACATGTCTTTTAACAAAATCTCCTAATATTATTAATTATAATTTTCTTAAAGAATTAGGATTATCATATATAAAATAAAAAGGATAATTTTTTTATGTCAGGACATAATAAATGGTCTAATACACGTTATCGTAAAAAAATACAAGATAATAAAAAAGATAAAATTTTTTCAAAAATTATCAAAGAATTAAATTCTGCAATAAAAATAGGTCAAGGAATAAATCCACAATATAATTCTAAATTACGTTTGGTTATAGAAAAAGCATTATCATATAATATAAATCGTTCAACTATTGATAATATTTTAAAAAAAAATATAAATAATAAAAAAAATGATAAATTAAAAGAAATTTTTTATGAAGGATATGGTCCTGATAATGTTGCATTAATGATAAAATGTTTAACAGATAATAACAATAGAACTGTGTCTTTTATACGTCATATTTTAAATAAATCAGGAGGAAATTTATATAAAACTGGTACAATAAATTATATTTTTAAAAAACAAATATATGTAACATATTCATCTATTAATGATTCAAATCATATTATTAATATTGCTAAAAAATTAAATGCAAATGATATTATTTTTAACAAAAAAAATATAAAAATAATTTTTACACAAAAAAAATATAAATTTTTTACTAAAAAAATAAAAAAATTAAAAATAAAACCAATTAAAACAAAATTAATAATAAAACCATTTTTTAAAAAAAAAATAAATATTCTTATAAAAAAAGAATTAATAAACTTATTATTTTTATCTAAAAAATGTAAAGATATTAAAAAAATTTATCACAATGCTGAAATATAATAAATATTATATTTGTTAATTTTACAAAAAAAAAGATTAATAATATTATGACAATAATTTTAGGTATTGATCCTGGTTCTAGAATAACAGGATACGGTTTAATTAAAAAAAACGGAAAAAAAATAGTTTATATTGATAGTGGATGTATAATTTTAAAAATTAAAGATTTTCCTACAAGATTAAAAATAATTTATAATAATGTAAGTAAAATAATAAATAAATTTAAACCAAATAATTTTGCTATAGAAAAAATTTTTGTGGCTAAAAACGCTGATTCTGCTTTAAAATTAGGTCATGCAAGAAGCGCTGCTATAGTTTCTGCTGTTAATCATAACCTTTCTGTTTTTGAATATTCAACAAATAAAGTAAAAATGACTGTTGTTGGAATAGGAAATGCTAAAAAGAAACAAGTACAAGATATGGTTTTTATGTTACTAAAATTACCTTTTTATCCTAAAACAGATGCTGCTGATGCATTAGCAATTGCTATTACACATAGCCGTATTTTATTATAAAAAAATAATAATTTACATAAAAAAATTTAATTATTTTAAAACATTTAATATTTTATTTTTTTATTAAAAAATAAAATATTAATAAAATATTTTTTTATAAAATTAAAATTTTATTAATTATAAATTTTTAATATAGGATCAATACCTGCAATAACTGTACCTGAATATTTTTTAAATTTAGTAATTTCTTCAATATTAGAAATTACTACTGGAGTTAATATAGACTTAGCCATTTTTTTTAAAAAATCTAAATCTAATTCAATAATAATTTCACCTTTTTTAACTCTATTATTTTTTTCAAAATTAAATTTTCTTTTAAATCCTTTACCTTTTAAATTTATTGTATCAATACCAAAATGAACAAATAATTCTATATTATTTTTAGTTTTTATAGAAAATGCATGATTAGTATCAAAAATTTTACCAATTATACCATCAACTGGAGAAACTATAAAATTTTCTGTAGGATCAATAGCAATACCATCTCCTACTATTTTATCTGAAAATACAATATCAGGAACTTTTTCTATATTTATTATATTTCCTGTAATAGGAGCAAATATTTTAGTAATATTAACTTTTTTATATTTTTTTTTAAAAAAATTAGAAAAAATATTCATATTTATTACCTTTTTAATAAAGATTAATTTTTTTGTTAAATTCTAATAATAAATTTTTTATATTTTTAATATTAGAT
This sequence comes from Enterobacteriaceae endosymbiont of Donacia semicuprea, assembly GCF_012570535.1. Lineage (NCBI taxonomy): Bacteria > Pseudomonadati > Pseudomonadota > Gammaproteobacteria > Enterobacterales > Enterobacteriaceae > Enterobacteriaceae endosymbiont of Donacia semicuprea. The sequence continues at coordinate 426,696 of NZ_CP046210.1, read as the reverse complement.
TGTAATAAAATATTATTAGCTAATTCTATAGCTTGTTTTATTTGTATTTTACAAATAATATTTTTTATTTTTGGAATAGAAATTGCACTCATACTAAATTCATTTAATCCCATACCTAATAATACAGGAATAAAATGTTCATTACTTGCTAATTCACCACACATTCCTGTCCATTTCCCTTCTGAATGTGAAGCATCTATCACTTTTTTTATTAAATAAAATACAGCAGGATGCATTGGATTATATAAATGTGAAATTAAATCATTACCACGATCTACAGCTAAAGTATACTGTATTAAATCATTAGTTCCAATACTAAAAAAATCAATTTCTTTTATTAAATGATGAGCTATTATCGCAGATGCAGGAGTTTCTACCATTATTCCTATAGGAATATTTTTATTAAAATCATATTTTTCATTTTGTAATTGTTTTTTTAAGAAATTTAATTCTTCTTTCAAAAAAAGAACTTCTTCTATTGATATTATCATAGGAAACATAATATGTAATTTACCAAAAATAGATGCTCTTAAAAGTGCTCTTAATTGAGTATGTAAAATATCTTTACGATCTATACTAATTCTAATAGCTCTATATCCTAAAAATGGATTTTCTTCTTTAGGTAAATTCATATATGATATTTTTTTATCTCCACCAATATCCATTGTTCTAATAATTACAGGTTTATCATTCATTTTTTTTGTGACTGTTTTATAAACATGAAATTGTTCTTCTTCGGAAGGAAAAGAATTTCTATTCATAAATAAAAATTCCGTACGATATAAACCTATACCATCCGCACCATTTTTTATGATATTTTTTAATTCATTCAATGAACCTATATTAGCACAAACTTCAATTTTATAATTATCTTTAGTTATAGCAGGTAAAATACATTTTTTTTTAAACTTATTTTTTTCTATTATATATTGATTATATATGATCTTTTTTTTTTTAATTATTTGATTTGTAGGATTAATAAAAATATTATTATTAATACTATCTAAAATAATATAATCATTAGTTTTAACTTTTGTAGTTATATTACCAGTACCTACAATAGCAGGTATTTCTAATGAACGAGCCATTATAGCAGTATGAGAAGTTTTACTACCTAAATCAGTAATAAACCCCAAAATTTTTTTTAAATCTAATTGAGCAGTTTCTGATGGTGTAAGATCTTTTGCAATTAAAATTACTTTATTATTTATTTCATCTAAATTTTTAGTATTTAAACCTAAAATATTTTTTATTAAACGATTTCCTATATCTGTAATATCAATAATTCTTTCTTTTAAATATTTATCTTTTAAATTTTTTAAAATTTTTATTTGAGATTTTATTACTATATTTACTGCATTATCTGCTGATAAAAAATTATTTTTTATTAAAAATATAACTTCTTTAGTCATTTCTTCATCTTGTAATAAAAGGATATGTCCATCAAAAATTGATAATTTATTAGAACTAAATTTTTTTAATGAATTATTTTTTATATACTCTAATTGTTGTACAGATTTTGTTTGCGCATTTAAAAATTTATTAATTTCTAAATCTATTTGATTATCAGTAATTTTATTATGATTAATAATAATATTATCCATCTTTAATAAAAATGCTCTACCAAAAGAAATACCAGGAGAAGCTAAAATTCCTGAAATCATATTTTTCTACCTCAATTTATTACATAATAATGTTTATATTTAAATTTAAAAAAAATTAAAATAATTTTTATAAAAAACTTATAATTTAATTTTATCAAATAAAATAATAATTTTAAAATTATAGGTATTTTCATAAAAATAAAAAATTAATTTATAATTTTTGAATTATTTTTATTAAATGTTCTATTGCGTTTTTTTCATCTTTTCCTGAAACTTTTAAAATAATTAAAGTACCTTTAGTTAATCCTAATGTTTGTATTTTAAATAAACTTTTGGCATTTACTGTTCTTCCATTAGAAGTAATTGTAATATTTGATACAAAATTTTTCGCTTCTTTTACAAAAAGTGCTGCTGGACGTGTATGAAAACCATTGTTATTATTAATAATAATTTCTTTTTCTAACATTACCTTATCCTAAAATTTAATGTATTTAAAATATTTATATAATTATATTATAATTAATTAATATTTACTTAATTTATAAAAAATTAAATAATGATAATTTATATAAATAATTCTTATTTATTTTATAAATAACATAGATAAATTATATTGGCTACTAAATCTAAATTAATTAAAGATATAATTTTTAGTTATATTTAAAATTTTTATTTAAGATAATCTTTTTTATAAAAAAATTACTATTTTCATAATATATTACAAAAAAATAAATTTATATATTTAAGAAAAAATATTTTTAAGTTAAATTAAAATCATATCTAATAGAATTTTATTATTGGAATAAATAATAATGACAATAAAATTATTTGATAAAAAACATAATAAAAATAATATTTCAATTAAAACTATTTTATCTTTAATAAAGAATTATAATACTCCATTTTGGTTATATTGTGCAGAAAATATAAAAAATAAAATTTTACAATTAAAACAGTTTGATACAATAAGGTTTGCACAAAAAGCTTGTTCTAATATAAATATTTTAAAATTAATGAAACATGAAGGAGTAAAAGTAGATGCTATCTCCTTAGGAGAAATAGAAAGAGCAATAGCTGCTGGATATAATCCTAAAAAAATAAATGATATTGTTTTTACATCTGACATTTTTGATAAAGAAACATTAGAATATATTAAAATATTTAATATTACTGTAAATATTGGTTCTATTGATATGTTATATCAATTAGGTTATATATCACAAAATCATAATATATTTTTAAGAATTAATCCTGGTTTTGGATATGGACATCATGAAAAAACAAACACAGGAGGAGAAAAAAGTAAACACGGTATTTGGTATAAAGACTTAAAAAAAGCTATTTATATTATAAAAAAATTTAATTTAAATTTAATTGGAATACATATGCATATAGGATCAGGAGTAAATTATCATCATTTAAAAAAAGTATGCAATTCAATGTTATGTAATGTTTTAAAATCATATATGCCAAAAATTAATATTATATCTGCAGGAGGAGGATTATCTATTCCTTATAAAATAAATGATATAAAAGTTGATACTAATCATTATTTTAATTTATGGAATAATACAAGAAATATTATTAAAAATTTTTTTAAAAAAAATATAAAATTAGAGATTGAACCAGGACGATTTTTAGTAGCCGAATCTGGTATATTAATTTGTCAAGTATGTGCTATAAAAATGATAAAAAATAAGAGATTTGTTTTAGTAAACATAGGTTTTAATGATTTAATTCGTCCTGTAATGTATGGAAGTTACCATTATATATCAGCTATATCATATCAAGGTAAAGATATGTCTGTTTTTCCCAAAGTAAAAACTATTATTGCAGGACCATTATGTGAATCAGGAGATATATTTACACAAACAAATAATGGAAAAATAATTTTTTTTATGTTACCCCTAGTAAAAGTTGGTGATTATTTAATTTTTCATGATACTGGAGCCTATGGAGCATCTATGTCTTCTAATTATAATAGTAGACCTTTAATACCAGAAATTTTAATTGAAAATAATATTCCTAGAATAATTAGACGTCGTCAAAAAATACAAGAACTAATAAATTTAGAATTATTTTAATTTTTTAAATTAATTTTATGTTTTAAAACATAATTTAGAAATTTTTTTTTAAAATAAAAAGATTTAGGAGTTATAAATATAACTTTACCATTTTTATTTATAGCTTTTGTTAATTTTGTTTTATTAGATTTATTTTTAACTAATAAAATATAACCATTATAAGAATTAATATTTTTTATTTGTCCTAAAATAAGTAATTTTATTAAATTATTCCAATCATTAAATAATTTTATTTTATCATTATTAGAAGGTTCCCATAAAAATGCTTTTCCAATTTTATTCATTGTATAAGGAGTATTTATATTTTTAATAATAGGTATCCATAAAATTTTTAATAATTTATTATATAATTTACTTTTATAAAAAATAAAATTTTTTTCATTAATTAAAGAAAAAGAACAAATAAAATTATCATTAATTACTTTATTTTTTTTATTTATAGTAAGTGTTTTAATTTCTATACCTAAATAAGGTAAATCTTTACTTAATCTATTATATGAATTTTTTCCAATTAAATAAAACTCAATTAATTTTCCTATAATTCCTTTATCTTCTTTTATATTTTTTGGTATTTTATAATCCAACCATCTTGCAATATCAATTATATTAAACCCTTTTATTAATTGTGCTCTTAATAATAACATTTTTTCATTATAAATAATTGAAGAAAATATTTTTTTCATTTATATAAAAATTTTATAAATAATAAATTATATAATAATATAATAAATAAAATAAATCTTAATAAAGATAAATAAAAAATATTTTATATATTTTTAATATAAATTTAATATTTTTAAAAATAAATAAAATTAATATATTTTAATATAAAATTATGTATTTAATTAAATATTTATAATGAATATAATTAAGATAAAATACAAAAATAAATTATTATTATAATATTTTTAATTTTATAAAAAATAATATATAAAAATAATTAATTTTCTTAAATAAGAAATTATAAATTTAGATAACATATATAATATAAATTTTTATATTCCTAATTTTTTTTATTTTACGGTATAATAAAAATTTCATTTTTTATAATTATTTATTATAGGAGAATTTTTCTATATTAATGATAATATTAAAATTAATCATTTTTATAAAAATTAAATAATTAAATATGTTTACAATTTATTATTCTAATAATATAGATATTTTATTAAATTTAATAAAAATACAAATCATTAAAAAACCATTAATAAATCCATTAGAATCAGAAATAATTTTATGTAATAATGTAAGTTTTACTAAATTAATAAAAATAAATTTTTCAAATATATTAGGAATATATGGAAATTTTAATTTTTTTTCTTTTGATAAATTTATTTGGAATTTATTTAAAAAAATAATACCTAATATAGGTAAAGATGATTTTTTATGTAAAGAAAATATTATTTGGAAAATAGCATTAATTTTTCCTAAATTAATATATACTCAAGAATTTTATTATTTTAAAAAAAATTTTTATTATAAAATAAAAGATTTTAATTATTTATTTAATTTATCTATACAAATAGCAAATTTATATGATAAGTATCAAAAATACAAACCAGAATGGTTATTATTATGGGAATATAATAAATTTTTTTTATTATTAAAAGATAAACATCAAATATGGCAAGCTAAATTATGGAAAGAATTATTAATATATTATAAAAATAAATTAAATAAAACATTATGGAATTATGGAAAACTATATAAATTTTATAATAAAAATAAAAAAAATAATAATTTTAAATATAACTTTTTACCAGAAAGAATATTTATTCTAGATATACAAAATATTCCTTTAATATATTTAAAATTATTAAAAGAAATAGAAAAATATATAGAAATACATATTTTAATATATAGTCCATCTAAATATTATTGGGAAAATTTATCAAATTACAAATATGATGAAAATATCAATATTAATAATGAAAATTATATTTATAATAAATTATTACTTTCTTGGGGAAATTATCATCTAAATAATGTTAATAAATTAATAAATTTACCAGCTAGAATTATTGAAACTTTTATAAAAAATAATACAATAAATTTATTAAATAATATAAAAAATAATATATTATATTCATCTGAACACAATATAAATATTAAAAATAATCAAAAAAAAGAAATAAGTTATTTAGATAAATCTATTCAAATATACATTTGTGAAGATATTTATACAGAGGTAAAATTATTATATAATGATATTTTATATACTTTAAGAAACAATAAAAATTATTTTTTACATGATATAATTATTATATCTCCTAATTTAGGATTATATATTCCATTTATTGATTCAGTATTTAAAAATTGTAATTTACCTATTAATATAGGTTCTAATTCTAATAAATTAGAAAATTTAGATGTTTTAAAAAAAATTTTATTTTTATTAAATTTACCTTATAAAAAATTTACTCCTGAAGAAATTTTTTTTTTATTAGAAGATAAATATATATCTAAAAAATTTTTTTTAAATAAAGAAGATTTAGAATATTTAAATTATTGGGTTAAAAAATTAGGTATAAAACATGGTCTAAATTTTAAAAATTTTAATAAAATTATTTTTAATAAAGATCAATATACATGGAAATTAGGTTTACACCGTATGTTTTTAAATTATGCTTTTAATTTTGAAAGATGGAATAATATTATTCCTTATAATGGTTCAATCGGTTTATCTAAAGATTTACTTGGTAAATTTACTAATTTTTTATTTAAATTAGAAAAATGGAAAAATAAACTTAATAAAAAATATTTTTTAAAAGAATGGCAAAAAATTATATTAAAATTATATTCTGATTTTTTTCCTTATAGTACTTATTTATATAATAATATATATTATATTATAAAAAAAATAATATTTTTTCTTGAAAATGGTTTAGTATCCAAATACGAAGAAAAAATATCTATTGATATAATAATAGAAAAAGTTAAATATCAAATTAAAAAAGAAAATAAAAATTTTTTTTTTCATATAAATAAAATAAATTTTTGTCCTTTTCATATATTTCAAAATATATCTTTTAAAAAAATTTTTATGATAGGAATGAATAATGAATATTTTCCAAAAAAATCATATCCTATTATTTTTGATTTAATGAAAAATTATCCTTATAAAGAAGAAAAAAATTATCTAGATGAAGATAAAAATATATTTTTAAAATTAATAATGTCTGCAGAAAAAAAATTATATATTAGTTATTTTAATAACAAAAAAATAAATAATATTCAAAATATTTCATCTAGTATAATTAGTGAATTATTAATATATATTTTTAATAATTATTACATAAAAAATAATAAAATTAATAATCATATTATAAAATATATTTATAAAAATAAATTTAATTTTTTACTAAAAAAAAAGGAAGAAAATAATACATACAATAAAAATATTAATATTTTAAAATCTATAAAAATAACAAAAATAAAAATTAATAATTTAATTAATTTTTGGAAACATCCTGTCAAAGGTTTTTTTAATCAAAGATTTAAAATATATTTACAAGATTTAAATAAAATTAAATTATTAAATACAGAACCATTTAATATTGATTATTTACAAGAATATATTATAAATAAAAAAATATTATATTCATTAATTTTAAATAAAAATATCAATAATTTATATAATTATTATTTAAATCAAAATATTTTACCTTATGGATATTATGGTAAAATATGGTGGGAAGAAAGAGTAAATAAAATGAAAAAAATATTTAATAATTATTTTAAAAAAAATCAATATACAGAAATAATTAATAAAATTGATTTAAAAATTTTAAACATTAATTTAAAAGGACAAATTAAGTATTTAAATTATAATAATAATTTAATAAAATTTGAACCTAAAATAATAGACATTAAAAGTATTATTAGTTTATGGATAGAACATTTAATTTTATGTGTAAATAATATTTATGTTAACTCCAGTTTATTATTATTTGGCTCAAAAAATACAAAATATATTTTTAAACTTTTATCTAAAGATGAAGCTTATGTTTTATTAAAAAAATATATTAAAGGTTATATATCTGGTATAAATTCTCCTATTATGTTACCAATAAGAAGTTCATGGAAATGGATAAATATTTGTTATAATAAAAAAAAAAATATTATTGATAATAATTATAATATACAAAATAAAGCAAAAAAAATTTTTTTTTATTATTGGAATAAAAACGATTATTTTATAGGAGAATCTAAAGATTTATATTTTAATAGATTAAATTTTAATTTAGACAAAAAAGAATGGATAAAAATTAAAAAATTAATTCAAAAATGGATGTTTAATTTAATTTATTATGCTAATTAGAGTTTATATAATAATGAAAAAAAATAAAATAAAATTTAAAGAATTTAATCCATTTAAAGAAAACTTGGAAGGAGAATATCTTATAGAAGCATCTGCAGGTACCGGTAAAACATTTACTATTATTATAATATATTTAAGAATGCTTTTAGGATTATATCAAAAAAATAACAACGTTATTCCTTTAAATGTAGAACAAATTTTAGTAGTAACCTTTACAGATATTGCAATACAAAATTTATGTAAAAGAATAAAAAAAAGTATCCATATGCTATATATTGGATGCATAGAAGGTAAAAGTAAATATCATGTTATAAATAAAATTATAAAAAAAATTAAAGATCGAAAAATAGCTATTACTTTATTATTAAGAGCTGAATTGAATATGCATAATGCATCTATTTATACAATACATGCTTTTTGTCAAAAAATTTTAAATTTAAAAAATTATGAATTTCAAAATTTTTTTTTCAATAAAAAAATAATTAGTGATGAATTAATTTTACAACAAAAAGCATGCATAATTTTTTGGAGAAAGTATTTTTATAATTTACCAAAAAAAATAATTAAAATAATTTTTTTTTATTGGAAATCTCCTAATGATTTATTAAATTCATTAATCCCTTTTATAACAAAAAAATCAACACTAATAGAATATCACTTTAAAAATATTAATATATTAGAACAATTTAATAAAAACATAAAATATATTAATATAATAAAAAAATTTTGGATTAAATATGAGAATATTATAGTAAATACTATATGTAATTCTAATATTAATAAACATATTTATAATAAAAAATTAATTAATAATTGGATAAAGATTATTAGTTTATGGAGTTCTATAAAAACCATAAATAATTATTATCCTACACAATTATTAAGATTTTCTCAAAAAATTTTAAATGAAAAAACTATTAATAAAGAAAAAATACCAAAACATACCTTATTTAAAATAATAGAAAAATTTTTAAATAAAATTATTAATTTAAAAATTTTAATAATTTTAAAAGCAATAAAATATATAAATCAATATATAATTAAAGAGAAAAAAAAAAAAAAAAGATAAGTTTTAATGATTTATTAAATATTTTAAATAAAGAATTAAATGGTATTTCAGGAGATCAAATATCTAAAGATATAAGAAATTTATTTCCTGTTGTTTTAGTAGATGAATTTCAAGATACAGATCAACAACAATACAATATTTTTAAAAAAATATATATGAATCAATCTAAACATATTATTTTTCTAATAGGGGATCCTAAGCAATCCATTTATTCTTTTAGAGGTGCTAATATTTTTACTTATCTACAAGCTTCATCTGAAATTAAAAAATGTTATACATTAAAAAATAATTGGCGTTCATCTAGTACAATGGTTAATAGTGTAAATAAATTATTTTCAAATAGAACAAATCCTTTTTTATTTAAAAATATAATTTTTCGTCCTATTTTTTATACAATAAAAAAAATAAATTATCATTTAATTATAAATGATAAAATAAAATCTGGTATTACTTTTTGGTATATTGACAAAGAAATTAGTATAAATTTATATAAAAAAAAAATAGCTCATCAATGTGCATATAAAATATGCAAACTAATAGTTTTAGGTCAAAAAAATAAAGCATTTTTATATAAAAATGGAAAAAATAAGAAAATTACTATTTCGGATATAACTATTTTAGTTCGTAATCGTTATGAATCTGATATTTTACAAAAAGAATTTATAAAATTTAATTTACCATCTATTTATTTATCAAAATTTGATAATATTTTTGAAACACAAGAAGCAAAAGAATTATTTTTATTATTAAAATCTATTTTAGAACCTAATAAAAAAAAAAGAATAGTAAATTTTTTAGCAAGTAAATTATTTAATATAAATTTATCTTATTTTGATAATGATAAAAAAAAATATTTTATTAAAAAAATAATTTATAAATTTACTAAATATAATTATATTTGGAAAAGAAAAGGTATTCTCAATATGTTAGAAACAATCTTTTTAAAAGATTTTTTTTTGTTACAAAAAAATAATTCTGATTATATTAAAAAAAAAATATCAAATATTTTATATTTAGGTGAATTAATACAAAAATCATGTTTTAATATAAAAAATAATAAAATAATAGTAAAATGGTTATTAAAACAAATTACATATCCTAATAAAGATTTATTAAATAAACAAAATAAATTACATAATGATATTAATAAAATAAAAATTATGACAATACATAAAGCAAAAGGATTGCAATTTCCTATTGTTTGGTTACCATTTATTTCTTCAAATACTTTAGATTCAATAAATAATAATGGTATAATTTTTCATAATAGAAAAAATTTTGAAATAAATATAGATTTTAAAAAAAAAGATGAAAACGTAAAAGCATTTTTAGAAGAATCACTTTCTGAAAATTTAAGATTATTATATGTAGCTTTAACAAGATCTATTTTTCATTGTAGTATTGGAATTTCAAATATAAAGTTTAATAGTTTAAAAGAACAAAACTTATATTTATCATATAATACTTCTTTGAATTTTTTAATTAAAAATAAAAATAATACTTCTAATATAAATTTAAAAAAAATTTTAAATAATTTAAAAAATAAAGATATTTCAATTAAAAATTTAAAAAAAAAAAAAATTATAAAAATGAATAAAATTTATAAAGAAGAAATAAAAAATAAATATTTACTTAAATTTAAAAATCAAAATTTTAATTATAAAAACAAAATTTTATTAAGTTATTCACAAATAAAAAAACAACAAGATACCTATCTTAATAACTTAAATAATAATTATAAATATAAATTTTTAAATTTTAATAAAAAAAATATAAAAAAATCACAGTTCAATTTTCCTATTGGGAAAAATATAGGTATTATAATTCATAGTATTTTAGAAAAACTAAATTTTACAAAACCTATTATAAATAATTTAATTAAAAAAGAATTAATGAAAAAAAATATTAATTCTTCTTGGAATATTTTATTAATAAAATGGTTAAATAATATTTTACAAACTCCGTTAGGTAAAAATAAGATTATTTTAAGTAAAATAAGTAATGAAAATAAAAAAACAGAATTTGAATTTTTTTTGTCAATAAAAAATTTTTTTTCTTCTGAAAAATTTAATAATATTATAAATAAATATGATTTTATTTCTAATAAACTTCCTAAATTAAATTTTCAAAAAATTAAAGGATTTTTAACAGGAATAATTGATTTAATTTTTTTATGGGATAAAAAATATTATATTATAGATTATAAAACTAATTGGTTAGGTTATAGTAATAAATATTATCAAAAAAAATATCTTAAAAAAGATATATGTTTAAATCGTTATGATGTACAATATCAAATTTATACTTTAGCTTTACATAAATACTTAAATTATCGTATTGTTAACTATAATTATGAAAATAATTTTGGAGGAATTATATTTTTATATATTAGAGGAATACATAAAAAAATAAAAGGTGGTATTTGGGAAATCAAACCATCTTACAAATTAATTAATGAATTAAATAAATTATTTTATTAATTTAATTATAATAAAATTTAATAATAAAAAATATGTATAATTTTTTAAAAAAATTATGTAAAATAAAAATTATTCGTTTAGTTGATTTATATTTTTCCCTTATATTTGTTTCTAAAAAAAATAAATTTTTAATGTTTGCTATTGCTTTACTTAGTAATAGTATTGGAAAAGGAAATACTTGTTTACCAATATCTAAGTTATATTTAAAAAAAAATTTTAAAGATAAAAAGTATTCATTTTTATTAAAAAAAATACAAGAAATTAATAAAATTATAAATTGGAAAAAAATTTTATTATCTTATAAGGATATTATTAGTAATGGTGAAAAAATTACTCCTATTATTTTAGAAAATAATTGTTTATATTTATATAAAAATTGGAATGAAGAAAATTTTATAGTTAATAATTTTATTAAAAATAACTATATTTTTATAAAAAAAAGTAAAATTAAAAACATATTAGATTTTTTATTTAAAAAAAATGAAATTTTACAAAAAACAGCTGTTTTCTCTTCATTAACACATAGAATTAGTATTATAACTGGTTCTCCAGGAACTGGTAAAACAAGTATAATACCAAAAATAATTTATACATTTATTAAAATTTTTTCAAAATCTTTAAAAATAAAAGTTGCGGCTGCTACAGGAAAAGCATCTGTTAAATTAACAGAATCTATAAATAAATTTTTTAAAAATATTTCTAAAGAAAAAATGAATGAAAAAGAAAAAAAAAATATTCCAAGTAAAGCAACTACCATACATAGTTTATTAAAATTAAATATGTATACAAAAAAAACTATATTTAATAGTACAAATATTTTAGATGTAAATCTATTAATAATAGATGAATCTTCTATGATAGATTCTAATTTAATGTATATTATTTTAAAAAAATTACCTTTAGAAGGTCATTTAATCTTATTAGGGGATGATTATCAATTACCTTCAATAGAATATGGAAATATTTTTAAGGATTTATGTTTTTTTAAAAAATTTTTTTTTACACAAAAATATTTTTCTTTATTAAAAATAATTACTAATAATCAAATAAAAAAAAATTTAAAAAAAAATAAATTTTTTTTTCGTAATTTTATTACTGTTTTAAAAAATAATTATAGATATAAAAATAATTCAGGAATTAATAAATTAGCAAAATTAATAAAACAAGGAAATATTTTAAAAATTAAAAAATTATTTTTGTTAAAAAAATTTAATAATATAAATTATATTAATATTTTAAATATAAAAGAATATGAATTAATGATACAAAATTTCATTAATGAATATGAAAAATATTTTAATTATTTAAATAAAAATAATAATGAAAATAATAAAATTATAAATAAATTTAATAATTATCAAATAATATGTGCTGTAAAAAATGGATTATTTGGTACAAAAGAAATTAATAATCTCATAGAAAAAAAACTTTTTAATAAAAAAATAATCAGTAATAATATAAAAAATAATAATTGGTATATTGGTAAACCAATTATTATTACACAAAATGACAATTTTTTAAATTTATTTAATGGTGATATTGGTATCACTTATTTAGATAAAAATAATCAAAAATTAAAAGTAAAATTTTTATTAAATGAAAAAAAATGTACGATAGTTGATATTAAACATTTACCAGCACATGAAACAGCATATGCTATAACAGCACATAAATCTCAAGGATCAGAATTTAAAAATATTTCTTTAGTATTACCAAATAAACTTTATCCTTTATTAACAAGAGAACTAATTTATACTGCTATTACACGATCTAAAAAAAATGTAACAATTTATAGTAATAAATTAATTTTCTATAAATCAATAAAAAGAAAAATACAAAGATATTCTAATCTAAAAAAAAAAATAATAAATTATATGAAATAATTTATTAAAAAAAATTTTATTAAAAATTAATTTTTTCTTTAATACGAGCTGCTTTACCTGTTAATTGACGTAAATAATATAATTTTGATTTTCTTACATAACCTATTTTTTCTATTTTAATAGAATTAATTATTTTAGAATATAAAGGAAAAACTCTTTCAATTCCAATTCCATTGGATAATTTTCTAATAGTAAAAGAACAATTAAAACTATTTTTTTTGGTTATTGAAATAACAGTTCCTACAAAATTTTGAAGTCTTTTTTTTGAACCTTCAACAACCCATATTTTTATTTTTAATGTATCTCCAGATCTAAATGAAGGAAATTTTTTATAATTTTTAATTTGTTCTTGTTCTATGTATTTAATAATATTATTCATTTTTTTACTCCAAAAAATTATTTTTTTTTAAATAAGAATTTTTAAATTCATTAAATAAAATTTCTTCTTTTTGAGTTAATTTTTTTTTTTTAAATAAATCTGGTCTTTTTAACCAAGTAATTCCTAATGATTGTTTTAATTTCCATGTTTTTATTTTTTTATGATCTCCTGATAATAATACAGAAGGAACTTTATTTTGTAACAAATTTTTTAATTTTTGAGGACGAGTATAATTAGGTGAATCTAATAAACCATTATTAAAAAATGAATCAGTATTTCCTGACGATATTTTATTTAATACTCCAGGAATTTGTCTTACTAATATATCTATTAAAACCATCGCAGGTAATTCTCCACCACTAACAATATAATCTCCTATAGAAATTTCTTCATCTACAAAATTATTAATAATACGTTCGTCTATACCTTTATATCTACCACAAATTAATATTATATTTTTATATAACATTAATTTTTTAATTAAAGAAATATTAATTTTTTTACCCTGTGGAGATAAGTAAATTAATTTAACATTATTTTTCATCTTTAATTTTGCTCGATAAATAGATTTTATTAAGGGTTCTGCTTTTAATATAACACCGTCTCCTCCTCCATAAATATAATCATCGACTTTTCTATTTTTATGATCAGTAAAGTCTCTAGGATTAAAAAAATTAATATTTAATAATTTTTTTTTTATACTTTTATTAATTAAACCATAATCAAGAATTGTTTTAAACATTTCAGGAAATAAACTAATAACATTAATCCACATAATAATTTTTTTATACCGCAAAATTATAAATACCAATCTGTTATTATATAATTATTAATTAAATCTATCTTTTTTATTATCTTATTTTCAATAAATGGTATTAATATATTTTTTTTATTCATATCTCTAGAATTAGATTTAATGATAATAATATCATGAATTTTTGTTTCCATAATATGACTAACTATACCAAGATAAATTTTTTTAATATTAATTACTCTACATCCAATTATATCATTCCAATAATATTCATTTTTATTTCTATATTTAATTAAATTAGATTTAAATATATAAATTTTATAATTAACAAAACTAATTATATCTTCATTTTTATAAAAATGATTAATTTGAACAATATAACTTTTTTTTTTAAAAATATATTTATTAAATTTTAAAAAAAAAATTTTTTTTTTATTATCTAAAATAAATAAATTTTTATAAAAAAAAATATCTACCTTATTTTGAGTATAAGAAAATAATCTAATCCATCCTTTTATACCGTAAACTTTACCAAATTTTCCTAAAATTATCTTTTTTTTTAACATAATTTATCTATTAATAAAAATAAAAATTATTTTAACAAATTACATACCCTTTTTGAAAGAACAGCACCTTTAGATAACCAAAAATTAACTCTTTCTTTATTAAAAGAAATTTTTTTTTTACTTTTATTTATATTAAATGGACTAAAATAACCTAATTTTTCTATAAAACGTCCGTCTCTAGCATTTCTATTATCTGTAACAATTATTTGATAAAAAGGTTTTTTTTTTATTCCTTTTCTAGATAATCTAATTATAACCATAATTACTTTCCTTATATTTTAAATTTTAAAAAAATTTCTTTCCTAAAAAATTTTTTATATTTTTAATTATTTTATGTATATTACCATTTTTTTTCATTTTTTTAGTAATTAATTTCATCTGATTATAATGTTTTATTATAACATTTATTTTTAAAATAGAAATAC
Organism: Enterobacteriaceae endosymbiont of Donacia semicuprea; assembly: GCF_012570535.1. Taxonomy (NCBI): domain Bacteria; kingdom Pseudomonadati; phylum Pseudomonadota; class Gammaproteobacteria; order Enterobacterales; family Enterobacteriaceae; species Enterobacteriaceae endosymbiont of Donacia semicuprea. Next base: position 411,131 of record NZ_CP046210.1, on the reverse strand, counting down.
CAGATCCAGAAGATATTCTTTTTTTTCTAGAAAAATTAATTATATCAATATTTTTTTTTTCTAAATTAGTCATTGAATTCATTATAGTTTTTATATTCATAATAGTTTCATTATCTATATTAATAATATTCATTATAGGATGTGTAGAATATTGTATATTATTTAATTTCATTTTTTTTAGTAAAAAATTAATGTTTTGGCTTCCTATTTGTTTTATTTGTTCTAATTGATCTACAAAATCTTGCAAATTTAAGTGATTTTTATTTTGTAATTTTTGAATTAATTTTTTATTTTTTTTTAAATTAATTTTTTTTTGTATATTTTCAATAACAGATAATTCAGAAGACATCCCTAATATTTTAGATACAATTTTCTCAGGAGAAAATATGTCTATATTATTAATTTTTTCTCCAGTACCAATAAATTTTATTGGTTTTTTTATTATATATTTAACTGATAAAATTGCTCCTCCTCTAGTGTCACTATCTGCTTTAGTTAAAAAAATTCCTGTTATAGGTAATAATTCATTAAATTTTTTAGCACTATTAATTGAATCTTGTCCTGTCATTGCATCAATAACAAATATTGTTTCTATAGGATTAAGTATTTTATGAATATTTTTTATTTCTTCCATCATTATATTATTAATATGTAATCTTCCTGCTGTATCAACTATGATTATATCGTAAAAATTAATTTTAGCATAATGTAATACTTTTTTAGATATTTCTATGGGAGATATTTTTTCATTTATATCAAAATAATCTATTTTTACACTTTTTGCTAAAATTTTTAATTGTTGTATAGCTGCAGGTCTATATATATCAGTTGATACAACAATAATTTTTTTTTTGTATTTTTTTTTCAAAAAATATGATAATTTTATAACACTTGTTGTTTTACCTACTCCTTGTAATCCAGTAAATAATATTACTGCAGGAGGTTGAGTAGCTATATTAATACTTTTATTTGAAGAATCCATTATTTTAATTAAATTTTTTTTTACTAATTTTATAAATTCTTGTCCTGGACTAAAACTATTATTAATTTTTATTCCAATTGCTTTTTTTTTTATTTTACTAATAATTTTTTTAATAACTTCTAAAGCTACATCAGCTTCTAACAAATTTATATAAATTTCATTTAAAGTTTCTTTTATGTTTTTTTCTGTTAAACGTCCATAATTTCTAATTTTTAATAATGTTTTAGATAATTTTTTACTTAAGTTAGCAAACATTTAAATTCCTCATATATAATATAATTTTACATTAAATTTAAAATTAAAATTTTAAATAACTAATATAAATTCCATTTAATATTTTAAATTTATAATTATAGAAATAAAAATATTTTATTAAAATAAAAAATAAAAAATTTTAAAATAAAATATTTATTATTATAATTTTAAAATATAAATTTAGTATATATAAATTATAAAAAATACATATGATAAATAATAAAAAATTAGAAATAATTATTAATAATAAATTAAATTTAAAATTAAATATAAAAGATTATGTTCCAAATGGATTACAAATAGAAGGTAAAAAATATATAAAAAATATTATAATGGGAGTAACTGCTTGTCAAAAATTATTAAATTATGCTGTTAAACTTAAAGCAGATGCTATTATAGTACATCATGGATATTTTTGGAAAAATGAATCTCCTATTATAGGAGGTCATAAAAAAAAAAGAATATATACAATTTTAAAAAATGATATCAATTTATATAGTTGGCATTTACCTTTAGATTTAAATTCTGAAATAGGAAATAATGTTTATTTAGCAAATTTATTAGATATAAATATTCATGGTAAAATAAATCCTTTTGTTTTTTACGGATACTTAAAAAATAAAATTAATATAAAAGATTTTATTTTAAAAATTACAAATAAACTAAATCGTATACCATTACATTTTGGTAAAAATAAATCTAAAAAAATTAATAAAATAGCTTGGTGTAGTGGAGCTGGACAAAAATTTTTTGAAGAAATAGTAAATTTTAATATAGATGTTTTTATTACGGGAGAAGTATCAGAGATGAATGTACATATTGCAAGAGAATATGGCATACATTTTATTAGTGCAGGACATCATGCAACTGAAAAAGGAGGTATAATTATGTTAAGTAAGTGGTTAAAACAAAAATTTAATTTAAAAACTAATTTTATAGATGTATATAATCCAGTGTAAAATATATTTATATTATATAAAATTTTTTTATAAAATATTTTCATTATTTTAAAAAAATTTTTATTTTAGAATTTAATATTTAAATAAATTATTAAAAATTAATAATTTATATAGTTTAAAGGAATTATTTTGAATAAAAAATTAAACCTTATAGCACTTACATCATTAGTACTTAGTTCTATGTTAGGTGCAGGAGTATTTAGCTTACCTCAAAATATGGCAGCAATTGCAAGTCCTATTGCATTAATTATAGGATGGAGTATTACTGGTCTCGGAATTATTTTTTTAGCAAAAACTATGTTATTATTAAATCAATTAAAACCTAATTTTCAAGGAAGTATTTTTGCATATGCTAAAGATGGCTTTGGTAAATTAATTGGTTTTTATTCAGCATGGGGTTATTGGTTATGTGCTGTAATTGCTAATGTCTCTTATCTAGTTATTGTATTTTCCGCTATAAGTTTTTTTATTGATACTCCAAGTCATATTTTTTTTGGAAATGGAAATACATGGCAAGCTATATTAGGGTCCTCTATTTTATTATGGTTAATTCATTTTTTATTACTTAAAGGAATAAAAACTGCATTTATTATTAATATAATAACAACATTATGTAAATTAATTCCTTTATTTATTTTTATATTTTTATCCATTATTGCTTTTAATTTAAAAAAATTTAATATAGATTTAATGGGAATTAATTTAAATATTCCCATTTTAAAACAAATAAAAAATACTATGTTAATTACTTTATGGGTATTTATTGGTGTAGAAGGTGCTATTATTTTATCTTCTAAAGCTAGAAATATTAAAGATGTAGAAAAATCAACATTTTTAGCCATAATAATTACATTATCTATATATTTATTAGTAACATTATTATCTTTTGGTATTATGAATAGATTAGATTTAGCTAATATGAAAAATCCATCTATGGCAGGAATTATGACAATATTAATTGGTAAATGGGGTAATATATTTGCTATATTAGGATTAATTATATCAGTCTGTGGTTCTTATCTTAGTTGGACAATTATGGCTGCAGAAGTCCCATGTATAGCTGCAAAAAACAAAATATTTCCAATAATAATGTCTAAAAAAAATCAAAATAAATCTCCATCATATGCTTTATGGTTTACTAATATTAGTATACAATTATGTTTAATGTTAATTTGGTTAACTAAATTAGATTATAATAATCTATTAACTATTGCATCTGAAATGATATTAATACCATATTTTTTAGTTGGAGCATATTTATTTAAAATATCTATAAAAAAATTTAATAAATATAATTTATTTATTAGTCTAGGTTCTTGTATTTATACTATTTGGTTATTATATGCCGCAGGATTATTAAATTTATTATTTTCATTAATTTTATATACTCTTGGTTTAATATTTTTAATTTTAACTAAAATAACTAATAAAAATATTTTATTATTAAATAATAAAGAAAAATTTTATTGTTTTATTTTATTGATAATATCTTTTTATGCTATTTATTTTTTAATAAAATAAATTTTAATAAATATATATAGTATAATTACATGACTGTTATATAAATTATATTTATAACAGTCATTAATTAATAAAATTATAATTTAAAATTTTTAAATTTTTTAATATCTACTGTAGAATCAACTTGTCCTATTAAATAAGAACTTATCTCTACTTCTTGAGGTGCCATTTGAACATTATCTGATATTAACCAAGAATTAATCCATGGAATAGGATTTTTAGTAATTGAAAATGGACTTTTTAATCCAACTTTATTCATTCTAATATTAGTAATATATTTAATATATTTACATAAAATATTCTTGTTTAAACCTATCATAATTCCATTAGAAAATAAATATTCAGCCCATTGTTGTTCTTGTATAGAAGCATCAAGAAATAATTTGTAACATGTTTTTTCGCATTCAATAGCAATTTTTGCCATTTCCTTATCTTCTATTCCTTTTTGCATAATATTAAGTATATACTGAGTACCAATCATATGTAAATATTCATCACGAGCTATAAATCTAATAATTTTTGCATTACCTTCCATTAATTCTCTTTCAGCAAATGCAAAAGAACATGCAAAACTTACATAAAATCTAATAGCTTCTAAAATATTGACACTCATTAAACATAAATATAATTTTTTTTTTAAATTATATAAACTAATTACAATTTTTTTTTTATTTAATCTAAAAATTCCTTCTCCAAATAAATGCCAATAATTTGTTAATTCAATAAGTTCATCGTAATATTTAATAATATCTTTTGTTCTAAGAATAATATTATTATTAGTAATAATATCATCAAAAATTATTGATGGATCATTTACGATATTTCTAATTATATGGGTATAAGATCGAGAATGTATTGTTTCAAAAAAAGACCAAGTTTCTACCCATGTTTCTAATTCTGGTATAGAAATTAATGGTAATAATGCTATATTAGGGCTACGTCCTTGAATTGAATCTAATAAAGTTTGATATTTTAAATTACTAATAAATATATGTTTTTCATGTTTTGGTAAATTTTGATAATGTATACGATCATATGATATATCTATCTCTTCCGGTCTCCAAAAAAAACTTAATTGTTTTTCAATTAAATTTTCAAAAAAATTATATTTTTGTTGATCATAACGAGAAATATTTACAGATTGACCAAAAAACATAGGTTCTTTTAATTGATTATTTTTTTTATTAGAAAAAGTAGTATAACTCATGTTATTATCCAAATTATTATTAAAATTTTAGAATTAAAGTGTACATGCTCCGTTGTTGCAAATACTATTTTTTTCTAAAATATTTTCATTTTGAATATCTTTTGCTCCATCTCTTGTATTTTGATAGTATAAGGTTTTAATACCTAATTTATATGCCATTAATAAATCTTTTAATAACTGTTCCATAGGAATCTTATTATTATAAAAACGAGTAGGATCATAATTTATATTTGTAGAAATAGATTGATCAATAAATTTTTGCATTATACCAATTAAATTTA
>NZ_CP046210.1:374089-405831 GCF_012570535.1 Enterobacteriaceae endosymbiont of Donacia semicuprea | reverse complement strand
TTATAAAAACGAGTAGGATCATAATTTATATTTGTAGAAATAGATTGATCAATAAATTTTTGCATTATACCAATTAAATTCAAATATCCAGAATTATCAGGTATATTCCATAATAATTCATATTTTTCTTTTAATTTTAAAAATTCAGGTACAACTTGCTTTAAAATACCATTTTTAGATAATTTTATACTAATAAATCCTCTAGGAGGTTCAATTCCATTTGTTGCATTAGATATTTGAGAAGAAGTTTCAGATGGCATTAAAGCAGATAAAGTAGAGTTACGTAATCCATATTTTTTTATTTTTTTTCTTAAATAATTCCAATCACAATGTAATGATTCTGTATGAATATTATCAATATATTTTTTATATGTATCAATAGGTAATATACCTTTTGAATAATTAGTTTCATTAAATAATGGACAACATCCTTCTTCTTTAGCTAAATCATTAGATGATTTTAATAAATAATATTGTATAAATTCAAAAGTTTTATGAATTAAATTATTAGCACTATTATCAGAATAACGAACGTCATTTTTTGCTAAATAATAAGCAAGATTAATTACACCAATACCCAAAGATCTACGTTTTAAGGCGGATTTTTTAGCTGCAGGAATTAAATATTCCTGATAATCTAATAAACAATTTAATGCTCTTACTATTAAATTTGATAAATTTTTTATTTCGTTTAAATTTTTAATCTTACCTAAATTAAAAGCAGCTAAAGTACATAATCCAATTTCACCGTTAGGATCATCTATTTTATTTAAAGTTTTAGTAGGTAAAGTGATTTCTAAACATAAATTTGATTGTTTTATGGGTGCTTTTTTAGGATTAAATGCAGAATGAGTATTACAATGATCAACATTTTGTATATAGATTCTTCCTGTTGAAGTGCGTTCTTGCATAATTAATGAAAATAAATCAACAGCATTAATCTTTCTTTTTCTAATATTAATATCTTTTTCATATTTTTCATAAAATTTTTGAAATTTTTTTTGATTTGAAAAAAATAATTCATATAAATTAGGAACATCTGATGGACTAAATAAAGTGATTTTTTCATTATTAATTAAACGTTTATAAAATAATTTATTAATTTGTACACCATAATCAATATGTCTAACTCTATTAGATTCTATTCCTCTATTATTTTTTAATACCAATAAATTTGTAATTTCAAAATGCCATAAAGGATAAAATAATGTACCAGCTCCTCCTCTTACACCTCCTTGAGAACATGATTTAATTGCTGTTTGAAAATGTTTATAAAATGGAATACATCCAGTATGAAATGCTTCTCCATTTCTAATAGGACTTCCAACAGCACGAATTCTTCCTGCATTAATTCCTATACCTGCCTTTTGAGAAACATATTTTATAATACTACTAGTAGTAGCATTAATTGAATCAATATTATCTCCACATTCAATTAAAATACATGAACTAAATTGCTTTGTTGTAGTTCGAACACCTGACATAATTGGGGTTGGTAAAGAAATTTGAAAAGTAGAAATAGCATCATAAAAAGTTTTTATATAATACATTCTTTTATTAGATGGATATTTAGCAAATAAACAAGCTGAAATTAAAATATATAAAAACTGTGCACTTTCATAAATTTTTCCTGTTATTCTATTTTTAACCAGATATTTACCTTCTAATTGTTTAACACCGGCATATGAAAAATTCATATCACGATTATGATCAATAAAATTATCCATTAAATTAAAATCTTCTTTAGAATATTTTTTTAAAAGAAATTTATCATATTTTCGTAAATTCACCATATTTTTTACATGATTATATAATTTAGGTGGTATAAAATTTTTATATGCTTGTTTACGTAAATTAAAAATAACTAATCTAGCTGCCATATATTGATAATCAGGATATTTTTCAGAAATAAGATCTGCTGTAATTTTAATAATAATATTATGAATATTTATTGTACTAATTTTATTATATAATTGTAAATATAACTTTTTTTTTATTTTTGATAAAGAAATATTTTTTAAATTTTGTGCGGCACGAAATAATATTAAATTTATTTTATCTAAATTTATTAATTCTTTATTTTTATTTCTTTTTATAACAAATAAATTTTGTTTCATAGATAGGACACCTATACTAATTTAAAATTTTTTTAATAATATATACAAAATAATATCTATTAAATAGAAATTAAAAATATTTTTTTTTAAAAAAATATTAAATATATTAATGATTAAGGATTATAAATTTTATTTTTATATTAAAATATTTTTAAATTAATAAATTTAATTAGATTATAAAAAATATTATTTTTTAATATTAATATTAATATTAAAAATTATATTTTTTTATAAAATAGTAATACTTTTATTATAAAATAATAATATATAAATTATATTAATTTATATAAAAATAAAAAATTTATTAATATAATAATTTTATTTTTTATTTTTTAATAAATAAATTAAAAGTATTGAAATATCTGCTGGTGTTATACCAGGTATTCTAGATGCTTGACCAAGAGTATAAGGTTTATAAGAATAAAATTTATCTATTGCTTCATTAGATAAACTTTTTATATTATTAAATTTTATGTTTATTGGAATTATAATATTTTCATTTCTTTGTTGTTTTTTTATTAATTCTAATTGTCTTTTTATATAACCTTCATATTTTAATTCAGTTTCAATATATTCAATGATTTCTATATTTTTTATATTAAAATTAAATATTTTTAATTTTATTAAATCTTTGTGATTTATTTCAGAACGTTTTAATAAAGAAATACCATTTAATTTTTTTTTTAAAGGATTTTTTAATAGAGAATTTAATTTTTTAATTTTTATCTTATTATCATAATTAATATTAAAATTTTTTATTTTTTGATATAATTTTTCAATATTTTCTAATTTTTCATTAAATTTTTTCCAACGAGAATTATCTACTAATCCTAGTTTATGTCCTATTTCAGTAAGTCTTATATCTGCGTTATTTTCTCTTAAAATTAATCTATATTCTGCACGTGAAGTAAACATACGATATGGTTCTTTTGTCCCTAAAGTACATAAATCATCAATTAATACTCCCATATATGCTTGATTTCTTAAAGGAAACCATTGTTTTTTATTATCAATTAAAAGAGAAGCATTTAATCCTGCGATTAAACCTTGTGCTGCTGCTTCTTCATATCCAGTAGTTCCATTAATTTGTCCTGCAAAAAATAATCTTTTTATAAATTTACTTTCCATAGTCGGTTTTAATCCTCTAGGATCATAAAAATCATATTCCACCGCATATCCTAATCGGGTAATATATGCATTTTCTAAACCCTTAATAGATTTTATAATTAAAAGTTGTATATTAAAAGGAAAACTTGTTGAAAGTCCATTAGGATAAATTTCTGAATTAAATATACCTTCTGGTTCTAAAAAAATTTGATGTTGTTCTCGATTAGGAAATCTAATAACTTTATCTTCAAGAGAAGGACAATATCTAGGACCTTTGCTTTTAATTAAACCACTATACATAGGACTTTTAATAATATTATCTATTATTATTTGATGTGTATTTTTATTAGTATAAGTAATATAACAAGGTAATTGTTTAGGATGTTGTTTATTATTTCCAATAAAAGAAAAATATGGTAAAGGAATATCGCTATATTGAATTTCTAATTGAGAAAAATTAATACTTCTTTTATCAATTCTAGGAGGAGTTCCTGTTTTTAATCGTCCTTTTGTTAAAGGTAAATCATTTAAAAAACTAGCTAATTCTATTGAAGAATAATCATTCATTCTTCCACCATTATATTGGTTATTTAACCCAATATAAATTTTTCCATTTAAAAACGTACCAGTAGTTAAAATTATAACTTTTGCATTTATAATATCATTATTTTTAGTAACAATACCTGTTATTTTATAATTTTTAATAATAATTTTTTTTACTTCTTGTTGAAAAATAAATAAATTTTTCTGTTTACTTAAAATATACTTTATTGTAGTTTTATATAATTCTCTATCTGTTTGTGCTCTTGTAGATCTTACAGCTGGTCCTTTACTACTATTAAGTATTTTGAAATTAATACCAGAATAATCAGTTGCAATTGCCATTATACCACTTAATGCATCTATTTCTTTTACTAAATGACTTTTACCAATACCACCTATTGCTGGATTACAAGACATTTGTCCTATTGTATCAATATTATTTGTGATTAAAAGAGTTTTTTTTTTCATTTTAGCACTAGCTATAGCGGCTTCTGTTCCAGCATGTCCACCACCTACAACTATAACATCAAATTTATTGGAATTAGACATAAAAATATATACCAAATTTTAGTAAAAAATATTTAATTTTAATTTTTAATAATTTACCATTCTATAGAATCAACATTTATTAATAATTTAATTTTATTAAAATTTACAATTTTTTTTGCAATAGAATGAATATTAATTTTAATAAATTGTAATTTTATTTTTAATAAATGTTGTAAGATAATTTTTTTTCTAAATAATCCTTTTCGTTTATTGTGTATTAATGATGTAGGACCTATGATAAAAAAATTTTTTTCATTTATATATTTTAATTTTAATATTTTTTTTAATTTATTTAAAAAATTTATTAGAATTGTTTTTTTATAAGACTCAATTATCAAAGTAATATGATTAGTAAAAGGAGGTAATGACATTTTTTTTCTTTCATTTAATATATAATTAGAAATTTCATTATATGTATAATTTTGTTTAAAAATTTTTTTTAAAAAATTATTTTGTGGATAATTTGTTTGTATAATAACAGTTTTTTTTTTTATATCTAAATGATTATTCAATATATTAAAAATATATTGAGAAAAATATTCCATTGTACGAAAATTTTTTGAAAAAAAAACATTATCTATATTTAAAAAAATTATTAAATTATTTTTTAAAATAAAAAAATATTCTTTATATAAAATTTGTGAAGAAATTATTATCAAAGGTTTATTATTACGTATTAAAGAAAGTGTTTTTAAAAAATTTTTACTATTTATAGTAAAAATTAATATATTTGGAAATAATTTATTTAATAATTCTTTTAATTGTTCACTCCCAATACCTATTGGTATGAAAAAATTTTTTTTACAAAACGGACAAAATAAAATCATATCAATATTTTTTTTACAATATTTACAATATAATTTCCATAATTTTTTATAAAAAATATAATTTTTATTACAATCTATACATTTTAATATTTTTTTACAAAAATAACATAATATAATAGTTGAATATCCTATATATTTATAATATATAATTATTTGTTCTTTTTTTTTAAGATAAATTTTCATCATTTTTATTAAAGAATGAGAAAATAATTTATATTTTAATATTTTTTTATTAATATCTATTATTATATATTTAAAATATTTTTTATATGATATTTTTTTATTTTTATAAAATAAAAATTTATATTTATTAATATTAATATTATTTATAGTTTCTAAACTTAAAGTTTTAGAACTTAATATTATAGGAATATTTTCCATTTTTGCTCTTAAAATAGCAATATCTCTTATATTATATTTACATTTATTATTTTGTTTATAAACAAAATCATTTTCTTGATCTATAATAATTAAACCTAATTTAAAAAATTGTGTAAAAATGGAAAATTTTGTACCTATAACTATTAATATTTTTCCTTTTTTTATATTTTCTAATATTAGTAATTGTTTTTTTATAGAAATATTTGAATGTAATAAACAAATAGAAACATTTAATTTTATAAAAAACTGATACAAATACAAAATATTATACTTTTGAGGAGCTAAAATTAATATTTGTTTTTTATGAAGCAATATAACTTTTACTAAGTTTAAATAAATATCAATTTTTTTAAATAAAATTATATTATCTTGTAAAACCCAGGTTTTAAAAAAATTTATTTTATAATATATAATCTTAAATATATTATTTATCCATAATAAATATATTTTTAATCTAATATTATTTTTATTATCAAAAACTATTTTTTTATTTTTTAATAATTTTAATCTAATTTTAAAATTATATATATTTTTATCATTTATTAAATATAGATTTTTTGAATTTATGATAAATCTATTATTTTTTCTATAAAAAATAGGTAATATTTTAAATAAAATAACTCCTATAGGACATTGATAATATTTAGATATTTTTTTTGCAAAATTCCACATAAAAAAACTAAAAAGTGATTTTTCATCTAAAACCTTATATAAATATTTTAATTTATTTGGTATAACTTTAGAAGTTTTTTTTATTTCTATTACTATACCTATGTATTTTTTATTTTTTATTGGTACTATAACTCTATAACCAATATTTACTATTATATTATTAGGTAATATATAATCATATTTATGATCTAAAATAGAATTATTAAATACCACTTTAACTATTTTCATAATTTTAAATTCTTATATTTTTTTTAAAAAAAATCTTGTAATAAAAAAATATATTTATAAAATATATAAATAAATAATCTTTAAAAATTTAATTTATTGGTCTATTATGAAAAAAAATATTCATCCTCAATATAATCATATTACTATAAAATGTTCTTGTGGAAATATTATTAATACTAAATCAACTTTAAATAATAATAAAGAATTAAGTTTAGATGTTTGTAATATATGTCATCCTTTTTATACTGGAAAACAAAAAATCACAGATACTAAAGGTCGTGTAGAAAATTTTAAAAAAAGATTTAAAAATTCTAAAATATTTGAATAAAATTAATATAATAATATTATTAACATATATTTTTATTAATCAATAATGATAAATATAAAAAACATTATTGATTAATATAAAATTTAAATAGTAATTTTATTTATTTTTATTTTCTTTGTATAAAACATGTTTTCTTATAAAAGGATCAAATTTTTTAATTTCTAATTTTTGTGTATTATTTTTTTTATTTTTTGTAATAGTATAAAAATGACCAGTTTTTGCTGATGAAATTAATTTAATTATAATACGTTTTTTTTTTGCCATAAGAAAAATATATCCTTGTTTAATTACTTATAATTATGTAAATTAATATTTTCTATTCCTTTTTTATTTATTAATCTCATTCCTTTTGTAGATATTCTTAAAGTTATAAATTTTTTTTTTTTTTCTATCCAAAATTTATGATAATGTATATTTGGTGAAAATGTTCTTCTAGTAGCATTCATTGCGTGTGAACGATTATTACCTTTTATAGTTTTTTTCCCTGTAATTTTACATATTTTAGTCATAAAAAATTCTCTATAATATAGTTTATGAAAAATTTTAAAAAATAATAATTTTTAAAAATTTGTATTCTTAAAATATTTTATTAAAAATAATATGTTTATAAAATAATTATTTATAAACATATTATTATGTATATTAAATATTTTTATTATCTTTTTTATTTTTTGATACAACAACCATAGCGGGCCTTAATAATCTATTATTAAGAATATATCCTTTTTGTAAAATTTCTATTATATAATTATTTTTTGTTTTATTAGATTCTACAAGAGACATTGCTTGATGTTTAGATGGATCAAAAGGAATATTAATTTCATTAATAATATTAACACCAAATTTTTTTATTAATACTAATAAAGATTTTAAAGTTAATTTAATTCCTTCAATTATAGATAATTCAACATTATCTTTGATATTCGTTTTTAAATTTATAGCTCTTTCTAAATTATCAATTACTGGTAATAATTCATGAAGAATTTTTTTTAATGAAAATTTATAAGCTTTTTCAACATCTAGTGCAGATCTACGTCTAGTATTTTCTATTTCTGATTGAGAACGTAATTTTAATTCCCAAATATCATCTTTATATTTTTTTAATTTATTTTTTATTTCCAAAATTTCTAATTTATATTTATCATTTTTTTCTTTATAATATTCAATTGTATGTTCATTTTCAGATTTAATACAATTTTTATTTTTGATATTATTATTTAATTTAAAATCATTTAATTCATCATTAATATTTTCTTCTTTTTTTTTTTTTTCTTCTATTTTTTTTAATGATTTATCATTATTCATATAATTAGTATCCTTATTAAAACTTTTTATATAAATTTATTTAAATTATATATTTAATATAAATAATTTCTTTTTTTATTTATAAATATTTAAAATTTTTATTTTATTAATATAAAAATTATGATCAAAAATAAAATATAAAAATATTATTAAAATTATTTTTATAATTTAAATATATTTAAAGATAATTTTTATTTTTAATAATTATATAATATAATAAAAATATTAAAAATTATTTAATTAATAAATTATTTTAATAAAATTTATTAAATTTTTTGTTAATATATTTTAAAATAGATAAAATTTTAATAATTTATTGAAATTATTAAATATATCTGATATAGTTAAAAATATCTAATAAAATTATTAAATTATTTATAATGGAAAAAAAAAATATATTATTTTAAATAAAAAAATATATTATAATTATTTTATTCAAAAAGAAATTAATGCAGGAATTATTTTAAAAGGATGGGAAATTAAATCATTAAGATTAAATCGAGTATCTATAAATAATAGTTTTGTAAGTATTATATCTAATAAAGTTTATTTATTTAATTTAAATATTAATCCATTAAAAACAATTTGTAGTCATTTACTATACGATTGTAATCGTAAAAAACAATTATTATTAAAAAAAAAAGAAATAGAATTACTGAAAAGTTATAACAAACTTAAAAATTTTACCATAATTACAGTTGGTTTATTTTGGAAAAAATCTTGGTGCAAAATAAAAATTGCTATTGCTAAAGGTAAAAAAAAATACGATAAAAGAATTTTACTAAAAAATAAAGAATGGAATATTAAAAAATCTCGTTTCTTAAAAAAAAATATTTAAAATTTTGGGGCTGATTATGGATTTGACAGAATTATCAAATTTTAGGAGCATGTCAAGGAAACGGTGGGCCTTGTAAAAAAACCGTATTTAAGTAATTGCAAAAAATCAAAACTATGCTTTAGCAGCATAAAAAACTGTAAAAGCCCTATTTCTTATTATTTGCTCTTTAATAAAAAGTAAATAGGTCATAATTTAAAGAGATCGTATATTATAAGTCTTAAAATAATATATTAAAGAAATAAAATAGACTATGTAATATTTAATTTGTTTTATTATTGAATATTACTAAAATTTATAAAATAAAAATAAACATGTAGTTCCGAAAATGTAGTAATTTTGGACGGGGGTTCGACTCCCCCCAGCTCCACCAAAATAAAAATTTTTTTTATAAATTATTATAAATTATTTTTTTTATTTTTTTAATTTACGTAAAGATTTCGTTAAATATTTTTTTCTAATTCTAATTGATTTTGGAGTAATTTCTACCAATTCATCATTTTTAATAAAATTTATTGCTTCTTCTAAAGATATTTTTTTAATAGGACTTAAATTAATAGGATTATCACTTCCTGAAGCTCTCATATTAGTTAATTTTTTATTAATTAAACAATTTACAGTTAAATCATTAGATTTATTATGTACACCTATAATTTGTCCTTCATAAATTTTTTCTCCTGGTTTTATTAATAATTTACCTCTAGATTGTAAATTAGATAAAGCAAACGCAACAGCATAACCTTCTTTATTGGAAATTAAAACTCCATTATTTCTTTCTCCGATTAAATTATGTATATTAGTATCATAATGACTAAAAAAAGAATTCATTATTCCAGTTCCTGACGTTGCATTTATAAATTCATTACGAAAACCAATTAAACCTTTACTTGAAATAATTGCTTCAATTCTAATTCTATTATTAAAATCATTTAAAATAATATTATTTATAATAGCTTTTCTTTTACTAATTAACTGAATTATATGACCTTTTTTATTTTGAGCAAAATCTAAAATTAATATTTCAAATGGTTCTTTTTTTATTCCATTAATAATTCTAGATATAATTTGTGGTCTAGATACAGATAATTCAAATCCTTCTTTTCTCATATTTTCTATTAAAATAACTAAATGTAATTCTCCTCTACCTGAAACATAAAAAATATTATTATTAGTAGTTTCCTCTATTTTTAGAGCTATATCATGTAAACATTCTTTACGAATTCTATCAAATATTTTTTTCGATGTTAAATGTTTTCCTTCTTTTCCAGAAAATGGAGAATTATTTACATGAAATAACATACTAATTTTAGGTTTTTCTATTATTAGTAAAGGTAAAGGATCAGGATAATTAAGATCACAAATAGTATCAGAAATATTTATTTCTTCAAACCCTAAACCAGCTAAACCAACAATATTACCAGCTTTAGCTTCCTTAATATATACAGGTTTTAAAGCTATATTAGATATTATATATAATATTTTTATTTTTTTTATAATTTTATTTTTTTTAATAAAAATAACATATTGATTAATTTTAATGGTACCTCTTTTTATTAAACCAGTACAAATATTTCCAATATAATTATTATATTTTATTTGAGATATTTGCATTTGAAAGGGTTTATTTATATTTACATTAGGTGGAAATGCATATTTAATAATAGTTTTATATAATACGTCCATATTTTTATACATTTTATTGATATTATATCCTGATGTCCCTTGAAGAGCTGATGTATAAACTATAGGAAAATCTAGTTGTTCATCAGTAGCATTTAAACTAACAAATAGATCAAATATTTGTTCTATAACCCAATCAGGACGAATAAATTTTCTATCTATTTTATTTATAACAATAATAGGTTTTAAATTATATATAAAAGATTTTAATGCAACAAATCTTGTTTGTGGCATTGGTCCTTCAACAGCATCAACTACTAATAAAACAGAATCTACCATAGATAAAATACGTTCTACTTCTGCACTAAAATCAGCATGTCCAGGTGTATCAATTATATTAATTTGATAATCTTTCCAAAAGATAGATGTATTTTTTGAAAAAATAGTAATTCCTTTTTCTTTTTCTAATTTATTACTATCCATTACTCTATTTATATTATTTTTAAAAATATTTTTTTCATTTTGAAAATTGTCTGATTCTTGTAATAATTTATCTATTAATGTAGTTTTTCCATGATCTATATGTGCAACAATAGCTATATTACGTATTTTTTTCATAAATAAACCCTAATTATTATATATTATATTTAGTTATATAAATTTTTTATTTTAAAATATAAATAAATTTTTTTAATAAAATAAAATATTTTTTATAAAAAATTATGATTAAATTTTAATTTTCTAAAATATTAATAAGTAAATTATTACTTTTTTAAAAATAATATTACTTTTAAAGTTATTCCAATATAGATAAGAATATTCTATTTTTTTTAAAATAAGAAAATATTAATACAATTAAAATTTAAATTTATTACTAAATATACAAAGATTTTTTACAAAAAAAATAAAATTTATTAATAAATTATTAATATAAAGAAATTTAATTTAAATAAGTAATTTTTAAAAAATTATAATAAATTATAACTTATTTATATTTTTTTAACCATTTATTAAATTTATAAGTTTTAAATAAAGATTTTAAATAATTTTTTTTTGGTTTATTTATTAAATTTAAATCATTTAAATTTAAATTAATATCAGTTTTAATTTTTGTTAATTTATGATATAAAAAAACTAATTTTTTATATTTTATGAGTTTTTTTTTTATACTATTACCTCCTCTAAAATTTATATTATTAATAATATCTAAATTATTATAAATATATTTTAAATTTCCTAATTTATTTATTAAATTTTTACCTATTATATCTCCTATTCCTGGAATTCCAGGAATATTATCTATAGAATCTCCACTTAATGCTAAGAAATCACTAATAAATTCTGGAAATATCCTATATTTATAATATATTTCCTTAGGTCCAGAAATAGAATAGTTAATAGGATTTACTATTTTAATATTTTGAGTTACTAATTGTGCTATATCTTTATCAAGACTAAAAATATAAACAAAATAATCTTTTTTTTCTGCTTGTAATGCTAAAGTACCAATAATATCATCTGCTTCTATGTTATTAATAGAAATAGTATTATATCCCATCGCCTTTATAATTTTTAACAAAGGGTTAATTTGTATACTTAAATTATTAGGCATATTTTTTCGTTTTGACTTATATTTATTAAAAATCTTTTTTCTAAAAGAAATACCTTTGTTATCAAATACAATTAAAAAATAACTATTTGGATTTATTTTTATAATTTTATTAAACATATTAATAAAACCATATATTGCTCCCGTAGGATATCCTTTACTATTAATTAAATTAGGCAAAGCATAATAAGCTCTATATAAATAAAATGATCCATCTATTAAAATTATTTTTTTTTTCATATTTAATAATAAAAATATATTTAAACATTTATTAAAAATTTCTTTTAATTTTTTGAAAGTTTAATTATTAAATTAATATAATACTTAAAAAAATTATCATAATAACTAGAATATAATTCAGAAAGATTTATTTCATATTTATTATTTACATAAATATTAGGAACAATATGTATATCTAATTTTTCAGCTAAATTTGTTTCTCTTATGAATAATATTCTTGCTATATAACTATGCCATGCTGAATCAAAAATACGATTACTAATTCCAATTTTTTTAACAAAAATTTTTTTTATAGATTCATAATCATGAATGGAATTATTTTTATGTATGCCTTCAAATATAGGACCAATTACCTTATTTTCTACATTTAACATTTTTGCAACAATCCAAGCATAACCTATTAAGCTTCCAAAACCATCATCATCATCAAATTTATTCAAATGATATCTAAAAATTTTTATATTTTTAGGAATTTTACCTTTTAAAGATTTTTGATTTATTCCTAAATAAAATTCATAACAACGAGGACATAAAAATGAAAAAAATTCTACTACAATTGGTTTTTTATGTGGTATTTCTTTATTGTATAATACTTGTTCTTGTGGAGTTAAAATATCATAAAAAAATGATTGAGGTAATTCAGATGCAAAGCAAACACTAGATATTGTTAAACATAGTAATATATTAAAAAATAATATATATTTTTTTATATTTATATTTATCATAGTTTTTCTCTTTAATAAATTTATTAATTTATATTCTTAAATTATAAACTAATTTACAATATTAATAAAATTAATTTTATATATTAATTTAAATTTTTAGTATTTTTTATTTTTATAAAAAAAAATTATGTTTGAGCTACTAAATATTTTTTTTTAAAAAATAAATTAATTGATTTATATCATTTGGTAATGATGAATATAATTTTATAAAAATATTATAAAATGGATGTAGAAATTTTAAATAACATGCATGTAAAGCTTGTCTTTTAATTATTTTACTAATATTTTTTTTATAAAAATTATTACATAAAAAAATATTTTTACTATTTTTATAAATAGGATCACCTATAATACTATGATTAATATATGATAAATGAACTCTAATTTGATGAGTTCTTCCTGTTTTTAACCTAATTTTCAGATGAGAATGTATTTTAAAAATATTTTTTATAAAATATTCTGTTATTGATTTTTTTCCTAAATAATTTACTTTCATAAAAATATTTTTTTTTTTATATATACGTTTAATGGGATAATTAATTATTCCATTTTTATTAATTATTCCGTTTACAATTGTTTCATATTCTCGAATAATATTATGTTTTTTTAATTCTTGTCTTAAAAAAATATACGAATTAATATTTTTTGCTATAATCATCAATCCTGTAGTATCTTTATCTAATCTATGTATAATACCAGCTCTTGGTAAATCTCTTAAAAAAGGATAATAATATATTAAAGAGTTAAATAAAGTATTTTCCATATTTTGATTTGCAGGATGTACAATAAAATTAGATTGTTTATTTATAACTAAAACATTACTATCATCATAAATTATATTTAATGGTATTTTTTGTGCTTTCCATTTTATTTTTTTGCTAGAAATTAACGCACTAATTTTAATTATATCACCCAAAAATATTTTTTTTTAGGTATATTTATAATAATATTATTTATTTTAATACAATTATTTATTATTAATTTTTTTATTTTAGATCTTGAAAATTGTATAATTTTTTTTGAAAGAAATATATCTAACCTTTTTCTATCATATATAGAACAAACTTTAAATGTTAATTTAATATTTTTCATAAGTTAAAATAACTTTAATTTAAAACTAAATTTAGTATATATTTATATTAATATTAATTATAAATTTTGTAAAAGAAAAAATAAAAATGAATATTTTTATAAAAAAGAAATTTTTTATTATTAATATTTTAATATTAATATTTACAATTAATTGTAAAAATTATAATTTTAATAATAAAATAAATTCAAATTTTTTTTTAAAAAAAAAATATTTAGAATCAATAAAAACTTTATATGATCATAAATATCAAAAGGCTTTGTTTAAATTTCAAGATTTTTATATAAAATATCCATATAATAAATATACTGAGAAAGTTTTAGTATATTTAATTTATTTAAATTATATTGATCAAAATTTTTTAAATGTTTTAGATTTTACAGAAGAATTTATTATTTCATATAATAAATCTCCTTTTTTAGATTATATTCTTTATATTAAAATTATGTCAGAAATATCTTTAGATAAAAATAATGAAATACAAGATTTATTTAAAATAAAAAGATCACATTGTAATCCTTTTTATACTAATCTTGCAATTAATGATACTAATATTCTTATTAAAAATTATCCAAATAGTATTTATATAAAATATTTAAAATATCATTTAATTAAAATGAACAATCGTGTAAGAAAATTTGATTTAAGTATTATTAAATTTTTGTTTAAAAAAAAAATGTACATTGCGACAATTAATAGATGTATCATATTTTTAAAATTTTACTCTTCCAATAATAAAGAAACTAAATCAGTAAAAAAAATATTACAAGAATCTTTTAATAAATTTTCAAAATAACTTTTTTTATAAAAAACTTAATATCTGTTAAATATTAAGTTTTTTTTTAAAAAATTTATTATCAATTATTTTTAAAAATATTAATTATTTTTTTAATTTTTTTTTTTTGAATTAAATTAATTATGTTATTCATATGATTTAAATATTTTCTAATATTTTTTTTATTATTACTAGAAAATAAAATTGTATTTATGTATGATTTTAAATCTTTTAAAAAATTTTTTTTTAAAGGAAATAAATTTAAATCATAAAATGGTATTGACAATAATGATAATTGTTTTTCTAATTTTTCATTTTTTTTTAATAAAAAAATATTATATATTATTAATGTGGAAAAATATTGTAATGATTTTAAAAAAAAAAATTGATCATATTTAATTATATTAATATTTTTTATTTTTAATCCCCAAATTTCCATTTGTTTTAAAAACCAAATATAAGATTTAGATTTATGTATAAAACAACATAATATAGATTTTTTTATTAAAATAGTATTTTTTAAATCAAATAAAGGATATAAACCAAGAATTGGTCCTTTATGTATTTTTGATATTTTTTTTATTAATATATTTTCTATAGAAGAAATAATTATAATTATACAATTTTTAGGTAATTTTTTTAATTTATAAATTAATATATCAAAATATGGTATTGATATATCTATACTAATAATAACCATACATATATTTAAAAACAAATTACTTATATTATTATAAACTTCAAAATTTTCTAATTCTATAATAATAATATTATAATTTGACATAATTAACATTTTTTTAAAAAAATGTCCCATTTTATTATTACTAATAATTAATATATTTGAAATATTAGAGTTTAATTTTTTAAAATTTTGTTTTTGTTCATGTAAATAAGATTCATTTATTATACAATATAATATTTTTTCAATAAGATCAGGAGATATGCCTTTTTTTTTTGCTTCTTTTCTTTTTATTTTAATTATATATTTTTCTCTTTCTGGATCATAAATAGGTAATTCATGATTATTTTTTATTACTCCTATTTTTTTTACTAAAATTAATCTTTTATTTATAATTTCTAATAATTTTTTATCTAAAATATCTATTTTATCACGTAATATAATTAGTTTTTTTAACATAAAATTTAAATTATTTAATTTAATATTTTTTATAAAGAACGAGATTTAAGTATTGAATGTAATTCAGTATTTATAAAAAATAAAATACTTTTTGTGGTTTGTAAATTTATACATCCATCTGTAATTGATATACCATATTTTAATTTTTCTGGATTTTTAATATCTAATATTTGATTTCCTTCCTTAAGATAACTTTCTATCATTATTCCTATAATAGAATTATTTCCTTCTTTAATTTGTGATATTATTGATTTAATAACTAAAATTTGTTTTCTAAAATCTTTGTTAGAATTACCATGATTACAATCTATCATTATTTTTGATTTTAATCCTGATTCTAAAATATTTTTTTCATATTTTTTTATATTATTTTTATGATAATTTGGAATTTTTCCTCCACGTAAAATAATATGAGAATTTTTATTACCAATACTATTTATTATGCAAACTTTACCATTATTATTTAAACTAATAAAATTATGTTTTTGATAAGAAGATTGAACAGCATTTATAGCAGAAAATATATTACCATCTGTATTATTTTTAAAACCAACAGGTATTTTTAATGAAGAAACTATTTCTCTATGTATTTGTGATTCTACAGTACGTGCTCCAATAGCAATCCAACTAAAAAGATCTTCAAGATATTTTGATGTATTAGGGTCTAATATTTCAGTTGCCAATGCAATATTATTATTAGATAATTTTATCAATAATTTACGAGCTAAATATAAACCTTTATTAATATCAAAAGAATTATTCAGATATGGATCGTTAATTAATCCTTTCCATCCTAAAATAGTTCTAGGTTTTTCAAAATATACTCTCATAACAATATACATACTCTTACTAATTTTTAAAAATATTTTTTTTAAAAAATTTCCGTATTCTATTGCTTCTTTTATATTATGTATTGAACAAGGTCCACAAACAATTAATAACCTATGATCTTTTCCAGAAATTATATTTGATATAATTTTACGTGATATTAAAATTTGATCTTTTATTTTTTGAGATATTGGTAACTTACTTTTTAATTCTTTTGGAGTTATTAAGTATTGATTATGATTAAAATTATTATTTTTCATAATAAAATATCCATAGATAAAAATATTATTGCATAAAAATAACATATTTATTTAATAAAGTTTAATTTTATTTAAAATATATTAAAATTTATTAAATATATAAAATAAGATTTTTTTATTTTTTTAATAAAATATTTTAAAATTTCTTTATAATTAAAAATTAATTATGCAAAAAAATTAATTTAAGGAGAAAATATGAGTAAAACAATAAAAAATACAATAGAATCCATTCCATTATATAAATTTGCTGAACATGCTTATTTAAATTATTCTATTTATGTGATTTCTGATAGAGCTTTACCTCATATTGGAGATGGATTAAAACCGGTCCAAAGAAGAGTTATATATGCTATGTCTGAATTAGGTTTAAAATCTTCATCTAAATTTAAAAAATCAGCTAGAACTATTGGTGATGTTATTGGAAAATATCATCCTCATGGAGATGTAGCATGTTATGAAGCAATGGTTCTTATGGCACAGTCTTTTTCTTATAGATATCCTTTAATAGAAGGTCAGGGTAATTGGGGATCTCCAGATGATCCTAAATCATTTGCTGCGATGAGATATACAGAATCACGTTTATCAAAATATTCTAATATATTATTAAATGAAATAGAAAAAGGTACTGTACAATTTATTTCGAATTTTGATGGAACATTATTAGAACCTAAAATATTACCTGCATGCTTACCTAATATAATTTTAAATGGTGCTACAGGAATAGCAGTAGGTATGGCAACAGATATTCCTCCTCATAATATTAAAGAAATATCTAATGCTATAATTAAATTAATCGATTATCCTAAGACAAAATTATCTGATCTTTCAGAAATAATTCAAGGTCCAGATTTTCCTTCAGGTAATGAAATTATAACTTCTAAAGAAGATATATATAAAATATATGAAAAAGGTAGAGGATCAATTAAGCTCAGAGCTGTATGGAAAATAAAAGATAATACAGTTATAATTACAGCATTACCTCACCAAATTTCAGGAATACGTATTATTGAACAAATTACAGTACAAATGAGAAATAAAAAATTACCAATGATTGAAGAAATTAGAGATGAATCTGATTATGAAAATCCTACAAGAATAGTTATTATTATTCGTAATAATTTTAATTATTTAACAATAAAACAAATTATGTATCATTTATTTTTTACTACTGATTTAGAAAAAAGTTATCGTATAAATTTAAATATGATTGGATTAAACAATAAACCTGCTGTAAAAAATTTAATAGAAATATTATCAGAATGGATTATTTTTAGACGTCATATAGTGAAAAAACGTTTAAATTTTCATTTAAATAAGTTAAAAAAAAGATTACATGTTATACAAGGATTATTAATTGTATATTCTAATTTAGAAAAATTTATACAAATTATTAGATTAAATATAAATCCAAATCTTATTATTAAAGATGAATTCAATCTTACTGATATGCAAATAGAAAATTTACTTAATTTTAAGCTACGTTCAATTTCATTTATTGAAGAAAAAAAATTAATTAATGAAAAAAAAAAAATAGAAGTAGAACATGATAATATTCAAAAAATATTATTTTCTAAACAAAAAATGAATCTATTATTAAAAAAAGAAATATTATTAGCATCTAATAGTTATGCTAATGATCGTCGTTCAATAATTAAAAAAAGAACAGAAGCAAAATTATTAAATGAATATAAACTAGTCTCAGATGAACCTATTACAATTATTCTTTCTAAAATGGGTTGGATTAGATGCGCAAAAGGTCATACTATAGATCCATTAAATCTTAATTATAAATCAGGAGATTCATTTTTAATTTCAGTAAAAGGGAAAAAAAACCAAACTATAGTTGTTATTGATTCTAAAGGACGTAGTTATAGTATCGATTCTACTACTTTACCTGCAGCTCGTAGTCAAGGAGAACCTTTAAATGGTAAATTAAATATTACACAAGGATCAGTAATTAAAAGTTTATTAATGGAATCTAATAATAAAGAAATTATTCTTTCTTCTAGTTCTGGTTATGGATTTGTATGTAAATTTAATGATTTGATTGCATGTAACAGAAATGGAAAATTATCTATGATTTTAACAGATAATGCTGAAATTTTATCTCCTTTAGTAATTAATGATAAAAATGATAAAGTTTTAGTTATATCATTTTTAAATAAATTTTTATTATTTTCTTTAGATGAAATTCCCAGACTATCTAGAGGAAGAGGAAGTAGATTAATTTTTATTAATAATAAAGAATTTTTTCAAAATAAAGATAAATTAAAATGGATATTTCTTATTAACAAAAAATCTATAGTTTATATAGAAACTAATAAGAAACAATTTAAATTAACATATGAAAAATTAAAAATATTTCATTCTATGAAAGGTAAAAAAGGTCTTTTATATAAAAATATCAATAATATCAAAAATATTTTTATAAAAGAAATGAATAGTTAAAATTTATTTATTAAATATTTAAAATATTTACATAAAAATATAATTTAGTATATTAATTTATTGAATTATTATATTCAATATTTTATATATATTTGATAAAAAAAATTTTAATATAATAAATATTATTAATTTAAATAATAAATTTATTAAATAATAAATTTTTTTTTCATGTTACAATAAATACTTAAAGTAAAGTTAAAATATTTTAAAAAAAAATTATATAAATAAAAATCAAATTTTTTTAAATTATTTGTAATAATTTTACAAAGAATTAATTATTAATTAAATATAGTTAAAAATATTTATATTTCAATTATGAATTACAATTTTTTAATTTAAATAAAAATATCAATATATATTAATTTAGAAAAATTATATGTGTATAATTATTCATATTTTTATATTTTAAAATTTAGATAGGTTGAAGAAATGAAAGTATTGAAATTTGGTGGAACATCATTAAAAAATGCAGAAAAATTTCTGTTGGTAACTAATATAATTAATATTTATTTAAAAAAAAGTAAAATAGCTGTTGTTTTATCTGCTCCAGCAACTATTACAAATAGTTTAGAAATAATGATAGATAAATCTATAAAAAAAAAAAATTATGAACAAGATTTTATTCATATACAAAAATTTTTTATAAATTTAATTAATAATTTAAAAAAAAAAATAAATAATTTAGATATTATTTTTATTAAAAAAAAAATTAATAAAATTTTCAATAAAATTAAACAATTATTATATGGTATTAATTTAATTAATAATTGTCCTGATATAATCAGAGCAAAAATTTTATCACAAGGTGAAAAATTTTCCATTATTTTATTAGAATCTTTATTAAAAATAAAAAAATATAAAATATATATAATTTCTCCAAAAAAATACTTAATAGCATATGGTAATTATTTAGAATCAACAGTTGATATTTCATTAACTTCAAAAAATATTAGAAATATTAATATTTCCAATATTGATATAATATTAATGGCAGGATTTTCTGCTGTTAATAAAAAAAAAGAAACTGTTTTATTAGGTAGAAATGGTTCTGATTACTCAGCAGCAATATTATCTGTTTGTTTAAAAGCTAAATATTGTGAAATTTGGACTGATGTAAATGGTATTCATACAGCAGATCCTAATATAATATCTAATACAAAATTATTAGAATTCATTTCTTATCAAGAAGCAATAACATTAGCATATTTTGGAGCACAAGTTATTCATTATAAAACTTTATTTCCTATGTTAAAAAACAATATACCTTGTATTATTAAAAATATAATAAATGTAAAATCTAATGGAACTTTAATTAGTAATAGTAATATTAAACATTCATTAGATGAAATGAAGGGTATAACTGAATTAAAAAATATATCAATGTTAAATATTAATGGAGAAAAAAATAAACAAATTAAAAATATTATATCTAGAATATTATTTTTTATTTTTAAATTAAAAATACCTATTTATTTTATAACACAATCATCCGAAGGATGTAATATTAGTATTTTTATTTTAAATAAAAATTTAAAATATTTTAAATCTTTATTAGAAGAAGAATTTTATTTAGAATTTCAGCATAAATTAATTCAACCAATTTCTATTATTCAAAAATTATCAATTATTTCTCTAGTTAGTAATCAAATAAATAATTCTAAGAATATAATATCTGATTTTTTAAATATTTTTAAGATAACAAAAATAAAAATATTTGCTATATCACAAAATATTTTTCAAAATTATATTTCTGTCATTATAAAAGAAAATTATGCAAAAAATATTATAGAAATAACACATAAAATGTTATTTCATAAGGAAAAAATACTAGAAATTTTTATTATAGGTACTGGTGGTGTTGGTAATACTTTATTAAAACAAATATATAAAAAAGAAAATTATTTTAAAAAAAAAAATATTATTTTAAAAATTTGCGGTATTTTTAATACTAAATATTCATTGATAAATATTAATGGTCTTAAAATAAAAAATTGGAAACAAAATATAGAATATAATAATCCTAATATTAATATAATAAAAATATTAACTAATAATTTTAAAAAATACAAATTTATTAATCCCGTTATTATAGATTGTACTTCTTCACAAGAAATTGCAAATCAATATATAAATTTTTTAAATTATGGTTTAAATATAGTAGCTGCGAATAAAAAAGCAAATTCATCTAAGATGAATTATTATAATCAGATACATTTTACAGTAAATCAATTAAATTTAAAATTTTTGTATGAAACAAATGTTGGTGCTGGATTACCTGTTATTAATACTTTACAGAATTTATTAAAGACAGGTGATAAAATTAATTATTTTATTGGTATTTTATCAGGTTCTCTTTCTTTTATCTTTGGTAAACTTGAAGAAGGAATTATTTTTTCTGAAGCTATAAAAATAGCTCAAAAAATGGGCTTTACAGAACCAGATCCTAGAGTAGATTTATCAGGAATAGATGTAGCTAGAAAATTGCTTATATTAGCTAGAGAAATTGGTTATAATTTAGAATTAAATGATATTATTATAGAATCTATTATTCCAAATAATTATAATAAAAAAATTTCTATTGAAGAATTTTTTATATCTTTATTTGATTTAGATAAAATGTATAAAAAAAAGGTTCAAGAAGCTAAAAAAG
Source organism: Enterobacteriaceae endosymbiont of Donacia semicuprea (assembly GCF_012570535.1). Lineage (NCBI taxonomy): Bacteria > Pseudomonadati > Pseudomonadota > Gammaproteobacteria > Enterobacterales > Enterobacteriaceae > Enterobacteriaceae endosymbiont of Donacia semicuprea. The sequence goes on along the minus strand of NZ_CP046210.1, from coordinate 383,556 downwards.
ATAATAAAGTATTACGTTATATTGGTAGTATAGATAAACAAGGATTTTGTAAAGTAGAAATCATAAAAATTGACAAAAATCACCCTTTTTTTAAAATTAAAAATGGAGAAAATTCTTTTGCTTTTTATACTAATTATTATCAACCATATCCTTTAATTTTAAGAGGATATGGAGCTGGAAATAATGTAACTGCTGCAGGAGTACTTAATGATTTACTACATCTTGTTTAATTAAAAATAAGGAATTATTTTTCATGATTAAAATTTATGCTCCTGCTACCATTGGTAATATTAATGTTGGTTTTGATACATTAGGAATAGCATTATCTAGAATAGACGGAGGTGTTTTAGGAGATTTTGTATCAATTTATTCATCTAAAAAATTTATTTTAATTAATAAAGGTTATTTTTTAAATGATTTACCAAAAAAAAAACATGAAAATATTATTTTTCATTGTTGGATAAAATTTTGTAATAAAATTGGGAAAAAAATTCCCTTAAAAATTATTTTAGAAAAAAATGTTCCTGTTGCATCTGGATTAGGTTCAAGTGCTTGTTCTGTAGTTGCTTTTTTAAAAGCAATAAATTTATTTTGTAATAATCCATTAAAAGAATATGATTTATTAAAATTAATGGGAGAATTAGAAGGTTTTTTATCAGGTAATATACATTATGATAATATAGTTCCTTGTTTTTTTGGTGGTATGAAATTAATATTAATAACTAATAAAAATAATTTAATTATTCAAAATATTCCAATTTTTAAAAATTGGTTTTGGGTAGTCGCATATCCCGGAATCAAATTACCGACATATGATTCTAGAAAAATATTACCAAATTTATATAAAAAAGAAGTTTTTATTAAACAAAATCAATATTTAGCCGGATTTATACATGCTAGCCATACAAAACAAGAATTATTAGCATTAAAATTAATGAAAGATTTTATTGCTGAACCTTATAGAAAATCTCTTATTCCTAATTTTGAACAAATTATTTATATAGCAAAAAAATTTGGTGCTTTAAATTATGGTATTTCAGGATCAGGACCTACTATATTTAGTATTTTTAATAATTTAAATATTGCAAATAATATGGTTATTTGGTTAAAAAAAAATTTTATAAAAAATAAAAATGGTTTTGTGTATATTTGTAAAATAAATAAAATAGGTATTAAAATTATGGAGAAAATATGAAATTTTATAATCTTAATTATCATAAAGAACAAAAAAAATTTAATCAAGTTTTAAAAATAGGTCTAGGAAAAAATCAAGGATTATTTTTTCCTAAAAATTTACCAAGATTAAATAATAAAATAATTACAGATATATTAAATTATAATTTTATAGACAGAAGTAGTTATTTACTATCATTATTTATTAATGAAAAAGAAATTTCTTCAGATATTTTAAAAGAAAAAATAAAAAAAGCATTTAATTTTCCATTAAAATTAAATTTAATTGATAAAAATCTTTCTTGTTTAGAATTATTTCATGGACCTACTTTAGCATTTAAAGATTTTGGTGTACGTTTTATGGCACAAATGTTAAATTTTTTTAATAAAAAAAATAAAATTATTATTTTAACTGCTACTTCTGGAGATACTGGTGCTGCTGTTACTCATGCGTTTAATAAAATGAATAACATTGAAGTTGTCGTATTATATCCTTATAAAAAAATTTCTATTTTACAAGAAAAATTATTTTGTACTATAGGAAATAATATAAAAACAATTGCTATTAAAGGTAATTTTGATGATTGTCAAAATCTTGTAAAACAAATATTTAATGATAAAGAACTTAATAAATCTTTATCTTTTAATTCTGCTAATTCTATTAATATTAGTCGTTTAATAGCTCAAATATGTTATTATTTCGAAGCATTTTCACAAATACCTTTAAAAAAACGAAAAAAAAAAGTTATTTTTTCCGTACCCAGCGGAAATTTTGGAAATTTAACTGCTGGTTTAATAGCAAAAGCAATTGGTTTACCTATACATAAATTTATTGCAGCTACTAATATAAATGATACAGTTTATAGATATTTAAACACAGGTAATTGGTCTCCAAAAAAAACTATACCAACATTATCAAATGCAATGGATGTTAGTTCACCAAATAATTGGCCTAGAATTATGGAAATTTTTAATAAAAAAAATTGGGATTTAAATAAATTAACATCATCGGTTATTACAGATATAAAAACAACGAAAACCATAATAGATGTATATAATAAATATAAATATATTTTAGAACCACATTCAGCTGTAAGTTATTGTGCATTAAAAAAACAAATATCAAAAAAAAATACATTTAATGTATTTCTTGGTACCGCTCATCCATCTAAATTTCAAGATTATATTTTTAATATTTTAAATAAAAAAATAATATTACCTAATATATTAATTAAATGTATAAAAAAAAAAAATTTATCTTACATTTTACCTAATAATTTTTATTATTTAAAAAAATTTTTAATAAAAAATTATATTATATAATTTTTAATAAAATGTATTTTTAATATAGAGTATTCATTATGGTAATAAATAAATTAGTTTTAAATTATAATTATTTTATAATATTTCAGATTTTTGCTATTATAATTAGTTGTACAATAATGTTAATATCATTATTTTTAGGAGGACGTTCATATGGTTTAGATAAGAATATACCATTTGAATCAGGAATATTTTCTTATGGTAATAACAAAATAAAAATCCATATTAAATTTTATTTAATAGCAATATTTTTTATAATTTTTGATATTGAATCATTGTATTTATATTTATGGTCTATTTCTATTAAAATTATAAAATTTGGAGGTTTTATTGAAGGAATGTTATTTATTTTAACCATATTAATTACTTTATTTTATTTATTTAAAATGAAAGCTTTAGACTAAAAATATAAAAATTCCTAATAATATTAAATTAACAATATATAAATTATATAATGAAATATACTCTTACAAAAATTAATATTAATAATAAAAAAAAATTTCCTTTAGAAGATAAAAAAGTTATTAATTATGATCCTATGGATGAACAAATTAACAAAAATATTTTTTTAGGAAATTTAAAAAAAATTACACATAAAATAATTAATTGGGGTAGAAAAAATTCTTTATGGCCATATAATTTTGGTTTATCTTGTTGTTATGTAGAAATGACTACTTCATTTACATCAATTAATGATATAGCTCGTTTTGGTTCAGAAGTTTTAAGAGCATCTCCACGACAAGCTGATTTTATGGTAATAGCTGGTACATGTTTTTTAAAAATGGCTCCTATAATACAAAGATTATATGATCAAATGTTAGAACCAAAATGGGTAATTTCTATGGGTTCTTGTGCTAATTCTGGAGGAATGTATGATATATATTCTGTAGTACAAGGAGTAGACAAATTCTTGCCTGTAGATATTTACATACCGGGATGTCCTCCTAGACCTGAATCATATATACAAGCATTATTATTATTACAAAAATCCATTAATAATGAAAGACGTCCCTTATCTTGGATAGTTGGTGATCAAGGTATTTATAAAGCCAAAATGAAATCATCTAATAAATTTTTTAATAAAAATATTAAATTTAAAGAAAATAATGATATATAATTTTATACGAAATTTATAACAGGATTTAATTATGAATAATAATTTTGATAATATAATTCAAAAAATAGGAGAAAAACATAATAAATTTTTTTATAAAGAACATACAGAATCTATAATAGATGAATTAAATATTAATTTTAGTTTTAAAGATTTCATTATACAAAATAGTATAAATAATAAAATGCCATTAATCATTTGGATTAAAGATAAAGATTTAATAAAATTTATAAAATTTTTTTCTAAAATTAGTAATCCATATAATATGTTATATGATATGCACGGTATAGATGAAAGATTACATTATAATAAATTTAATTTAATGTATAAAATGGATTTTTCTTTATTTTATCATTTAATTTCTATCAATAGAAATTCAGATATAATCATAAAAATTCCTTTAAAAAAAAATTTTTTAAATGTTCATACAATAACTGATTTTTATAAAAATGCTAATTGGTATGAAAGAGAAATATGGGAAATGTTTGGTATTAATTTTATCAATCATCCTTTTTTAACTCATTTATTACTACCTAAAAATTGGAACAATGGTTATCCTTTACGTAAGGATTTTCCTTCCAGAGCTACAGAATCTAAACCCTATTTTTTAACTAAAGAAAAATATAAAACAGATATTCATTCTACTGATTTTAATCCAAAAGAATGGAATTTATCAATAGATAATAATAAAAAACATAATAGTTATATGTTTCTTAATTTAGGTCCTAATCATCCTTCTGTTCATGGATCATTTAGAATAATATTACAATTATTAGGTGAAGAAATTATTCAATGTATCCCAGATATAGGTTATCATCATAGAGGAGCTGAAAAAATAGCTGAAAGACAAACATGGCATACATATATACCTTATACAGATAGAATAGAATACTTAGGTGGATGTATAAATGAAATGCCTTATATTCTAGCAGTAGAAAAATTAGCTAATATTATTGTTAATGATAAAATTAATGTTATTAGAATAATGTTATCTGAATTATTTCGTATTAATAGTCATCTATTATTTTTATCTACTTTTATACAAGATGTTGGTGCGATGACTCCTGTTTTTTTAGCATTTACTGATAGACAAAAAATATATGATATTATTGAATTTATTACTGGTGCTAGAATGCATCCAGCATGGTTTAGAATAGGAGGATTAGCTCAAGATCTTCCAAAAAGATGGAATATTTTAGTTAAAAAATTACTTATTTGGTTACCTAAAAGGTTAAAAATATATAAAAAAGTAGCATTACAAAATAGTATTTTAATATCTCGATCAAAAAATATAGCATCTTATAATCAGCAAGAAGCAATATCTTGGGGAATAACTGGTGTGGGTTTAAGAGCAACTGGATTAAATTTTGATGTTAGAAAATGGCGTCCTTATTCTGGATATGAAAATTTTGATTTTGATATACCTATAGGTAAAAATATTAGTGATTGTTATTCAAGAGTTTTATTAAAATTTGAAGAAATTTGGCAAAGTTTACGTATTATACAACAATGTTTAAATTATATGCCTGAAGGATCATATAAAATTGATCATCCTTTAACAACACCTCCTTTAAGGAATAGAATGTTAAAAGATATAGAAACATTAATTCATCATTTTTTACAAGTTTCTTGGGGACCATTAATTTCAGCAAATGAATCATTTCAAATGATTGAAGCTACAAAAGGTATTAATAGTTATTATTTAATAAGTGATGGAAATACAATAAGTTATCGAACCAGAATTAGAACACCTAGTTTTCCTCATTTACAACAAATACCATCTGTAATTTGTGGTAGCTTAATATCAGATCTTATTGCTTATTTAGGTAGTATTGATTTCGTTATGTCTGATGTAGATCGTTAAAATAATATGACAAAAAAAATATTTAATAATATAAATTTAATTTTAAATAAAGATGAATTAAAAATTATTAAAAAAATTAAAAATCATTATAAATGTAATAATGCTGCTATTCTTGAAATATTAATTTTTTTTCAAAAAAAATATGGATGGATATCTAATGATATTATTATTATTATTTCTAATATTTTAAAAATTCATCCTTCTGAAATTGATAGTATAGCAACATTTTATAGTCAAATTTACAGATTACCGGTAGGTAAATATGTAATAAAATATTGTGATAGTATTGTATGTTATATAACAGGATATGAAAAAATTTTAAAACATATTAAAAAAAAATTAAAAATTATTTCAGGACAAACAACTAACGATAATCTATTTACTTTAATACCTATATGTTGTTTAGGACATTGTGAAAACAGTCCTGTTATCATGATTAATGAAAAAATTTATAATTCATTAACAATTAATAGTGTTAACAAAATATTGGATAAATATATTTATGAAAATAATTAATTCTAATCCAGAAACACATCCTTTAACATGGCGTATTAATAAAAATAAAACAATATTTATAAAAAAATATATAAAAAAAGATGGTTATAAAATTTTAAAAAAAATTTTAAAAAAAAATACTCCACAAGAAATAATTAATATTGTCAAAAAATCAAAATTAAAAGGAAGAGGAGGTGGTGGATTTTATACTGGTTTAAAATGGGATTTAATGCCACAAAAAAATAATAGTTTAGAAACTCGTTATTTTTTATGTAATGCTGATGAAATGGAACCTGGTACTTATAAAGATCGTTTTTTAATAGAACACATTCCACATCAATTATTAGAAGGAATGATTATTAGTGCTTTTGCAATTCAAGCTAATAAAGGATATATTTTTTTAAGAGGTGAATATATAAAATGTGCAAAAATTTTAAATAAGGCAATAATAGAAGCTTATGAATTTGGAATATTAGGTAAAAATATATTAAGTACCGATTTCAATTTTGATATATATCTTCATATTGGTGCTGGAAGATATATATGTGGAGAAGAAACAGCATTAATTAATTCTTTAGAAGGTAAACGTGCTAATCCTCGTTTTAAACCTCCATATCCTGCTATGATTGGGTTATGGGGCAAACCTACATGTGTAAATAATGTTGAAACTATTTTAAATATACCTAGCATAATAAATTATGGATCTAATTGGTATAGAAATCTATCAAATAGTAAAAATGATAGTGGAACTAAAATGTTTGGTTTTTCTGGTAATGTAAAAAATCCTGGATTATGGGAATTACCTTTTGGTACTCCTGCTCGTATTATTTTAGAAAAATATGCTGGAGGAATGAAAAAAGGATTAAAACTTAAAACATGGCAACCTGGTGGTGCAGGAACTGGATTTTTAATGGAAAATCATTTAGATTTACCAATGGATTTTATTACTATTAATCAGGCAGGAAGTAGATTAGGAACGGGAATATCTATCGCTATAGATAATAATATTAATATGGTTTCTTTATTAAAAAATTTAGAAATTTTTTTTGCTAGAGAATCTTGTGGTTTATGTACTCCTTGTAGAGAAGGATTACCTTGGATTGTAAAAATATTAAATAATTTAGAAAAAAAAATAGGATCAACTAAAGATCTTACTACATTAAAAAATATAAGTAATTTGTTAACAAATGAAGGTCCTTTTTGTGCACATGCTCCAGGTGCCATGGCTCCTTTAAATAGTGCTTTAAAATATTTTTTACATGAATTTAAATATGGTATAGCTAATTAAATTAGTTATTTTTTTATATAAAAGTAAATAAATTTAAATATTGTACATTTCATTAATAAAATATTTTTATTACAAATTAATATTATGGAATATATATTATGATTAATATTCATATAGAAAATAAATTATATAAAGTTAATAAAAAAGATAATTTACTAAAATTATGCCTATCCTTAGGTTTTAATATACCATATTTTTGTTGGCATCCCATTTTAGGAAGTATAGGTGCGTGTCGTCAATGCGCAATTAAACAATTTGATAATATCCAAAAAAAAAATGGACATATCATTATGTCTTGTATGTCTTTACCATGTAAAGAATCATATATCATTATTAATGATAAAGATGTTATTAATTTTCGTAAAAATATTATTGAATTATTAATGTTAAATCATCCTCATGATTGTCCTATTTGTGATGAAGGAGGAAGTTGTCATTTACAAGATATGACTGTAATGGTAGGACATAATATGCGTAGATATAATTTTCCTAAAAGAAAATATAAAAATCAATATTTAGGACCATTTATATCTCATATGATGAATCGTTGTATTACGTGTTATCGTTGCATAAGATTTTATAAAAATTATGCTGGTGGAAAAGATTTTAATGTTTTTTCTTCAAAAGATAATATTTATTTTGGAAGATATAATGATGGAATATTAGAAAATCCATTTTCTGGAAATTTAATTGAAATTTGCCCAACAGGAGTATTTACTGATAAAACTTACATTAATAATTTTACAAGAAAATGGGATCTTCAATATTCACCTAGTATTTGTCAACATTGTTCATTAGGATGTAATATTTTTGTTGGAGAACGTTATGGGCAATTATCAAATATACAAAATAGATATCATGAAGAAATAAATCATTATTTTCTTTGTGATAAAGGTTATTTTGGTTATGGTTATCTTAATTTAAAAAACAATCCTATAAATATTATATATCATAAAAAAAAAATTTTTGATAATAATAAAATTATTAAAAAAATTACTAATTTAATATTAAAATCACAAAAAATTATTGGAATAGGCTCACCTAGAGCAAGTATAGAAAGTAATTTTCTTTTAAGAAAATTAGTTGGGAAAAAAAATTTTTGTTTAGGTATTTTAGAAAATGAAAAAAAACAAATTAATTTTATAATAAAAATATTAAAAAATACAAATATATATTTTCCATCTTTATCAGAAATAGAAAATTATGATGCTATTTTAATTTTAGGAGAAGATTTAAGTAATACAAATCCTCGTGCTGCTTTAGCAGTAAGACAAGCAATAAAAAAAAATATATTTATTAAAAATATTCCTTATTGGCATTCCGATGCAATTTTAAATATTAAAAATGAATCATTAAATCCATTGTTTATAACAAGTCTTGATAAAACAATTTTAGATGATATTTCTTCATGGAATTATTATGCTCCTGTAATTAATCAATCTAAATTTGGTTTTGCATTAGCAAATTGTATTGAAAATAAGCAAGATAATATATCTTTATCTGATAAAACATTAAAAAAAAAGATTATTGAAATAAAAAATATTTTATTAAATTCAATAAAACCTTTAATTATTTCAGGAACAGGATCAAATTCTTTAGAATTAATTTCGGCATCTTATGCTATAGCACAAGCACTTAATAAAAAAAAGAAAAATACAGGATTATTTTATGGATTAAATACAGTAAATAGTATGGGAATAAGTTTAATAAAAGGAAAATCTTTAGATGAAATATTTATGGAAAATACTTTTATAAATAATTATTCAACTGTAGATACAATTATTATTATGGAAAATGATCTATATTTTTATGAAGAAAAAAATAAATTAAATAATTTTTTTAAAAAAATTTCTAATATAATTGTATTAGATCATATATACAGTAGAACTATGGAAAAGGCACATATAATCTTACCTACAGCAAACTTTATAGAAAGTAGTGGAACTGTTATTAATAATGAATGTAGAGCACAAAGATTTTTTCAAGTATATAACCCTTCTTTTTACAATAAAGAAAATTATAGAAAATCAAGTTGGAAATGGATATATAAAATATATGCTAAATTAAAAAATTTAAATAGTAATATTACTTTAGATGAAGTTATTAAAAAATGTGAAAAAAATATTTCAATTTTCAAAGGAATTAGTTTAGCGGCACCTAAAGCTAATTATAAAGTATATAATCGAAAATTTGCACGATCACCAATTCGC
>NZ_CP046210.1:351818-373992 GCF_012570535.1 Enterobacteriaceae endosymbiont of Donacia semicuprea | reverse complement strand
GTTATAGCGGAAGAACATCAATATTATCTAATATTAATGTAAATGAACCAGAACAACCAAAAGATAAAGATACTATATTTAATTTTTCTATGGAAGGAAATTATAATTCAAATATTAATTGTACACATTTACCATTTTTATGGTATCCAGGATGGAATTCTTCACAAGCATTACATAAGTTTCAAAAAGAGATAGGAATTTCATCAAAATATGGACCTACAGGATTTAAAATTTATAAAAAAAGATATAATAAAATTAATATTACAATAAAAAATAATAATTTTAATGAATTTATTATTTCTAATAAATTAGTAATCGTTTCATATCATCACTTATTTTATAATAATAATTTAATTCAAAAATCTTTTTTAATAAAAAAATACTTTTATAATCATTATGTTTTTTTTAATAAAAAGGATGCTAAAAAATTAGGTATTTTAAATAATAATTTAGTCAAATTATATTGTTTAAATAATATTTTTATATTAAAAACTTATATTTCAAAATTTTTACATCAAGGTTTGATTAGTATGCCATTAGGAATAAAAGAAATTCCATTATCTTTTTCAGGAAAAATTATTGAAAAAATAAGGGTATTAAAATGATTTTATTTTCTTTTTTGAATTCAATAAAATTAATATATGTATTAAAAATATTATTAATATTAATTATATTAATAATTAGTGGTGCTTTTTTAAGTTTTATAGAAAGACGTATGTTAGGTCTTTTTCAAAATCGTTATGGGCCTAATAGGGTTGGATTATATGGTTGTTTACAATTATTGGCTGATATGATAAAAATTCTTTTTAAAGAAGATTGGAATCCTAATTTTTCAAATAAATTATTATTTAATATAGCACCTTTAATTGCTTTTAATTCATTATTATCAGTATTTGCAATATTACCAATTACTCCTTATATAATGATATCTAATCCAAACATTGGTATACTTTTTTTTTTTATGATGGCTAGTATTTCAGTATATTCAATTTTATTTGCAGGTTTAGCTAGTAATAATAAATATGCTTTATTAGGAACTATTAGAGGTGTAGCTCAAATAATAAGTTATGAAATTTTTTTAGGTTTATCGTTAATGGGTATTATCTGTCAAACTGGATCATTTAATTTATTTGATATTGTAAATCAACAATATAAATATTGTTGGAATATAATACCACAATTTTTTGGTTTTTTATCTTTCATTATAGCATCTATAGCATTATGTCATAGACATCCTTTTGATCAACCAGAAACAGAACAAGAATTAGCTGATGGTTACCATATTGAATATTCTGGAATGAAATTTGGATTATTTTTTGTAGGAGAATATATTAATATTATTATACTTTCATCTTTAATGGTAATTTTATTTTTTGGAGGATGGTTAGGCCCATTTTTACCATCTATAATATGGTATTTAATTAAAACTATAATATTAATAATATTATTTATCTTAATAAGAGCATCTTTACCTAGACCTCGTTATGATCAAATTATGTATTTTGGTTGGTTTATATGCTTACCATTAACATTAATTAATTTAATTATTACTGCTTTTATAGTAATATTAAAATAATTTTTTAAAAAAGAAAAAAATGAATATAAAAAAATTTTTTTTCGATATAATAAGTCAAATTCAAAGTCTTTTTTTAATCTGGAAAAACATTTTTAGTAAAAGAGAAACTATAATGTATCCAGAAGAAAAAGTTTATTTATCACCAAGATATAGAGGTAGAATTATATTAACATCAGATTCAGATAATAATGAGAAATGTGTTGCTTGTAATCTTTGTGCTGTTGTTTGTCCAGTAGGTTGTATAACTTTAAAAAAAGCAGTAAAAAAAAATGGAAGGTCTTATCCATTATTTTTTAGAATAAATATATCTAGATGTATTTTTTGTGGATTTTGTGAAGAATCCTGCCCGACAGGAGCAATACAATTAATTCCAGATTTTGAATTATGTGAATTTGATAGAAAAAGTTTAATATATGAAAAAAATGATTTATTAATTAATAATCAAGGAAAATATTTTAATTATAATTATTATGATATTTCAGGAATTAATATAAATAAAAAAAAAACATCTACTACAGATTCAAATATTGAAGTAGATATTAAAAATATATTACCATAACTTAAAATTAAGGATATTTTATGGAAAAAATATTTTATATATTAGAGTTTATATCAATAATTTTTACATGTTTTATAATTATAAGTGTCAACCCTCTTTATACATTAATATATTTTTTAGTTTCATTAATTTCAATATCATGTATGTTTTTTCTTTTAGGTGATTATTTTGCAGGATCACTAGAAATTATTATATATGCAGGAGCTATTATTATATTATTTATTTTTGTATTAATGCTATTAGATTATAAAAAAATTGAATTAGAAGAAAAATATTATTTATTTAAAAAATTATCACTTTTAATAATTCTTATAATTTTAACCTTACTATTTTTAATAACTATATTTTATATTTTTAAAAATTTATGTGATAAAAGATATATAATTTATCATTTTATTAATATTAAAAATATAGGTATAAATTTATTTACAAAATATAAAATTATTGTAGAATTAATTTCAATATTATTATTATCTAGTGTAATTATTGTTTTACATATAGGAAAACAAAAAAGATAATTAATCTTTTTACTAAAAATTTAAAAATAAAAGAAAAGAAGATGATACCTTTACATTATGTTTTAACATTTATAGTTATAATGTTTATTATTGGATTAACAGGAATAATCATTAGACGTAATATGTTATATATTTTAATTTTTACTGATATAATGATAAACTCAGCAGCATTATCATGTATAGTTTCTGGTAATTATTGGAGACAAACAGAGGGAGAAATTATGTATATTTTATCAATTAGTATATCTGCCATAGAAACTTGTATAAGTTTAATTTTATTAATAAAGTTATATTATTATAATAATACAATTAATATTGATTCAATTAGTGAGATGAATGGATGAAATTTCTTTTTTTAATTATTTTAATGCCATTAATTAGTTTTTTAATATTATCTTTATTTTCAATTTATTTAAATAAAATTCAAATTTCAATAATTGGAGTTAGTTTTGTAGGAATAAGTTCAATTATTACATTAATTATAGGTTTTATATTTTATAATAATAATTTTTTATCATATAGACAATTTTTATGGCAAATATTAAAAATTGATAATTTACATATTGATGTTAGTTTTTATTTAGATATGTTATCTTTGATTATGTTATTTATTACGACATGGATAGGTTTTTTCATACATATATTTTCTATTTGGTATATGAAAAATGAAGAAGGATATGCTAGATTTTTTGCATATACAAATTTATTTATTTCAAGTATGACATTATTAATTTTAGCAGATAATTTTATTTTAATGTTTTTTGGATGGGAAGGAGTTGGTGTTTGTTCATATTTACTAATTAATTTTTTTTATAAAAAAAATTTTAATGGATTATCAGCTATTAAAACATTTTTAATAACTCGTTTTAGTGATATTTTTTTAATTATTGGTATATTTTTAATATTTAAAATATTTCATACCTTTAATTTTTTTAAAATATCATCATTGATTTTATCATCTAATATTTTTTATAAATCATATTATTTAAAAATAATATCTATAATGTTAATTATAGGTGCAATAGGAAAATCTGCTCAATTCCCTTTAAATACTTGGTTAATAAATGCTATGGTTGGACCTACTCCTTCATCAGCTTTAATACATGCTGCAACTATGGTTACAGCTGGAATTTATTTAATTTTACGTAATAATATACTATTTTTAATGAATAGTAACACACTATTTTTAGTTAGTATAATTGGTTCAATAACAATATTATTATCTGGTTGTTGTGCATTAGTTCAAAATAATATTAAACATATTTTAGCTTATTCTACTATGAGTCAAATCGGATATATGTTTTTAGCATTAGGTATTAATTCATGGAATGCTGCTTTATTTCATGTTATTTCTCATGCTTTTTTTAAAGCATTATTATTTTTATGTGTTGCATCTATTGTTTTTTCATATAAAAATGAACAAAATATAATAAAAATAGGAAAAATAAAAAAATATTTTCCTTTTATATATTATTGTTTTTTATTTGGCGCGATATCTTTATTATCTTTTCCTTTTTTAACTATAAGCGGATTTACTAAAGAAAAAATTCTTTATGAAATTATAACAAAACAACATAACTTATTATTTATTATTAGTATAATAGGTAGTTTTTTTACTTCTTTATATACTATACGTATGATTTATATAATTTCTTATAAAGAAAATAATATTATTCCTAATTTTATAAAACATAATAAATTAATACATGATTTTCCTTTACTTATACTCAGTATATTATCCAGTTTTATAGGAATAAAATTATTACCAATAAAAAATAATTTTTTATTACCTAATAAAATATTATTAATTAATAATAATTATCTTTTTATAATAAAAATTGGATCTATAATAATATTAATAATGAGTTTTTTATTATATATGTTATATAAGAAAAATATTTTTATTTTTAAAAAAATTATAAAAGTTTATTTTCATAAACTTTTTTTCATAAACCATTTTTTTTTAAATGGATGTTATATAGATTTTATTTATAAAAAAATTTTTGTTAATAATTTTATAAAAATTTTATCAATTATAAAAGATGATCCTATGGCAAAATTTATTAATTATGTAATAATAAAAATTATAAATCAAATAGGAAAAATATTATTAATAAGCGAAAATGGATACATACGTTGGTATATATCATTAATGTATTTAGGAATAATTTTAATATTATTATATTTAATAATATTAATTCATAAATGTTATTAATAATTTAAAAATTAAAATTTATGTATAAAATTTTAAAAAAGATAATTAGGAAATTTTATTTATGTTATTACCGTGGTTAATATTAATTCCATTTATTAGTGGGATTATTTGTTGGCAAAGTGAAAAAATATATTTTCAAATACCCCGTTGGATTGCTTTAATTTCTATCAGTTGTGTTTTTATTTTATCAATTTTTGAATATATTTTAAATTTACATTATTTTAACCAAGAAATATTATTATACCCTGTATGGATATCAGAATTTATGTTAGATTGGATTCCTAATTTTGGAATAAGTTTCCATCTAGCAATAGATGGATTATCATTATTAATGATTAATCTTACTGGATTATTAGGTATAATGGCTGTTTTATGTTCTTGGAATGAAATTAAAAAATGGCATGGATTTTTTCATTTAAATTTATTATGGATACTAAGTGGTGTTATTGGTGTATTTTTATCTGCAGATATGTTTTTATTTTTTTTATTTTGGGAAATTATGTTAATACCTATGTATTTTCTAATATCTTTATGGGGTCATCAAGATATAAAAAAAGGTTATAGTCGAATTAAAGCAGCTACTAAATTTTTTATTTATACACAATCTAGTGGATTATTAATGTTATTTGGAATTTTATCATTAGTATTTTTAAATCAAACAATAACTGGAAAATTAACTTTTGATTATAATATTTTATTAAATAATCATATAAATATAAAAACAGAATTTTTATTAATGTTATCTTTTTTTATTGCTTTTGCTGTAAAAATGCCCATAATTCCATTTCATGGATGGTTACCAGATGCACATAGTCAAGCACCAACAGCTGGTTCGGTAGATCTTGCTGGTATTTTATTAAAAACAGCAGCTTATGGTTTATTAAGATTTATTTTACCATTATTTCCTACGTCATCTTTAAAATTTTCTTTTATTGCTATATTATTAGGTATAATAGGTGTATTTTATGGATGTTTAATGGCTTGTACTCAAACTGATATAAAAAAAATTATAGCATATACTTCTATATCTCATATGGGGTTTATTTTAATGGGTATTTATGGTAATAATAAAATAGCTTATCAAGGTGTTATTATACAAATGATATCTCATGGTATTTGTGCATCTGCTCAATTTATTCTTTGTGGACAAATATATGAAAGATTAAAAACTAGAAATATTAAATTAATGGGAGGTATCTGGGATTATATAAATATATTACCAGGATCATTTTTATTTTTTGCTTTAGCAAGTATCGGTATTCCAGGAACTGGAAATTTTATAGGAGAATTTTTAATTCTATTAGGTATTTTTAATACTTATCCAATTTTTGCTAGTATTGCTACATTTAGTTTATTATTTTCTAGTATTTATTCATTAAATATGATACAAAAAGTTTTTTATGGTTCTAAAACTAAAATGTTAATTTTAACACATGATATGTTTTTAAGAGAAAAAATTATTATTTTTATACTAATAATTTTATTATTAATTATAGGATTTTATCCACAATTTATTTTGAATATATCAAATAATACTACTAACAGTATAGTTAATAGAATTATTTAATTACAAATAAAAAACTATTTTATAGTTTAAAAAAATTTATTTAAAAATAGAATTTATTTATGACTAAATTACTGGTGTCATTAGTACCATTTATTATTATAATTTTCTTATTAATTATTCTTTTAATAAAAATATCAATGAAAAGAAATAATTTAACAAGTTTAATTATTACAGTTTCAGGATTTATATTAACTATAATATCTATTATTTATACAAAAGATATTAATTTTACAAAAAATTATTTGTTTTTAAAAGATAATTATTCATTTTTTTATATTATTTTATTATTAATTAACAATATTTTAACTTGTTTAATATCATATATTTGGTTATCTTCTTTAAAATGTAATAAAGATGAATTTTATTTATTAATAATAATAGCTACTTTAGGAAGTATGGTTTTAATTTATTCAAATAATTTTATTTCTATGTTAATAGGAATTGAATTAATATCTATTCCTATGTGTGGATTAATAGGTTATTATATTAAATCAAAATATTCATTAGAAGCAAGTATTAAGTATATAATTTTATCTACAATATCGTCGTCATTTTTAATACTTGGAATATCTTTTATTTATTTAGATTATGGTAATTTAAATTTTATTTATTTAATAAATCATCATTTTTATAATATACATTCAATAAAATATTTATCTACAATTGGAATATTTTTAATTTTAATTAGTTTATGTTTTAAATTATCAATAGTTCCTTTTCATTTATGGACCCCTGATGTATATCAAGGTTCATCAATGCCTGTTACAATGTTTTTGACTACATTTAGTAAATCATCTATTTTTATATTTTTAGTAAAATTTTTAATCTATTTTTCACAAATTAATAATAATAGATTTTTTTTATATAAAATATTAATTTTATTATCAACATTATCAATAATATTTGGTAATATTATGGCTGCTATTACAAAAAATAATATTAAACGTATATTAGGTTATTCTTCTATAGCTCAAATGGGATATATGTTTGTAATTTTAATTTATAACCAAATATATTTAACACATATATTATCATCAGAAATGATGTTTATATATATTATTAGCTATATAATAAATAATTTAAGTATTTTAGGTATTATGAGTATAATATCTAGTTTTAATCAAGATGAAAAAAATATAGATAAATTATATTATTATCGTGGGTTATTTTGGTATGATTCTGAATTTGCTTTAATATTAACAATAATGTTATTATCCTTAGCTGGTATTCCAATTACTATTGGTTTTATATCTAAATTTTATTTAATAATTTTAAGTATAAAAATTAGATTATGGTATTTAACTAGTATTATTATTTTAGGAAGTGCTATAGGATTATATTATTATTTACGTATAATTATTAGTATGTATTTAATGCCATCTAAAATTAATAAAAATATTTATTTAAGTAAAATTAAAAATAATAATTTTTATATTTTTATTAAAAGATTAATGTTTCTTTTGGCAATAACAACTATTTTTTTAGGTTTTTATCCTAAAATTATTATTCAAATTATTAAAAAATATATTTAATAAAAAATTAAGTATAATTTATATATTAAAAATATTCTTTATAATTTTATATAAAAATTTAATTATTATTAATAATAAAAAAAAATATATAAAATATTTAATAATTTTAGTAATATCTTGTATCCAAATAAAAATAATTTCACCAAAAAAATATCCTATTATTGTAAAAAATATGGTCCAAATTATAGAACCAATTATATTTAATAAAAAAAATTTTAAATAAGAAATTTTTATAATACCCATAATAATGGGACTTATTAATCTAAAACCATAAATAAATCTTGTAATAATAAATATATATGGATAATTAAAAATAATATCATGATATTTTTGAATTTTATATTTATAATTTTTAAAAAAAAATAAAAATTTTTTACTATATTTTTTACCGATATAAAATAATAATTGATTACTTATCAATGATCCTATTATAGTAATAATTATAATTTTATTTAACAATAAAATTTTTTTATGAGAAAGCATACCAGCAATTATAATAAAAGTTTCCCATGCAATAAAAGAACTTAATAATATAATTATATAGCCATAATGATTTATTATTTTAATTATATTTGTACTTAACATACGTTTATCACATATAGTTATAAACTAATATTAATTATTTTAAAATAAATTAATTTTGGTGAGAAAGGGATTCGAACCCTTGATACATTTTAATTATATACATACTTTCCAGGCATGCGCCTTCAACCACTCGGCCATCTCACCATAATATAGTTAAAATAATAATACAATAATTATTGTTAAAATAATAATAATATAATAACATTATTATATTATGTTAATTAAAAAAAAATCACAATTTAATTTTTTATTTTATGATTATGAAACTTTTGGGTTAAATCCTATTAAGGATAGAATTGCTCAATTTGCTTGCATACGTACCAATATTGATTTAGAAATTATAGATAAACCTATAATACTTTATTGTAAATTATCTAATGATTATTTACCTAAACCTAAATCTATGATTATTCATAATATAAGTCTTGATTTAGTAAATTTTAAAGGAAAAACAGAATACGAATTTGCTAGTATTATTAATAAAATTTTTTTATTTCCTAACACTTGTATTTTAGGTTATAATAATATGAATTTTGATGATGAATTTAGTAGATTTTTATTCTATCGTAATTTTTATGATCCATATAGTTGGTCTTGGAAAAATAATAATTGTCGTTGGGATATATTATCTTTAGTTAGAGCTTGTTATGTTTTAAGACCAAATGGTATTTATTGGCCTAAGATAAATAATATTCCAATATTTAATCTCGAAAAAATTGCTAATTTAAATAATATAAAAAATTCTTATAATAAAAATTCACATGATGCATTATCTGATGTTTATACTACAATATCTATAACTAAATTAATTAAAAAAAAACAACCATTACTGTATGAATATTTTTTAAAATATAAAAATAAAAAAAAGCTAATCAAAAAAATAGATCTGTCAAAAATTCAAATTTTTATTCATATTAGTAGTGTTTACAAAAATAAAAATAATAATATAAGTTGTATCACTCCTTTATTTTGGCATCCAAAAAATAAAAATATATTAATATCATATAATTTAATAAATAATGTATATAATTTTTTACAAATTATAAAAAATACAAAAAAATATGAAAAAAATATTTTTTCTCATATACAACTTATTAATTTTAATAAGTTTCCTTTATTACTTAAAATAAGTATTTTAAGAGATAAAGATATTGAACGTTTAAAATTTAAAATTTTATTTTATATAAAAAATTTTATTATTTTAAAAAAAAATTTTTTTAAAATAAAAAAAATTATAAAATATATTTTTTTAAATTTTAAACAAAAATATGAAAAAACTAATATTTATAATGTTGATGAACAATTATATAGAAATTTTTTTCCAAATCAAGATTTATTACAATTTAAAAAAATATATGATCAAAAAAAAATTAATATAAATTTAAATAAATTTTTATTTAAAGATAAAAGATCTAGTATATTACTATTTAAATATAAAGCAAGAAATTTTCCATCTACATTAAATAAAACAGAAAAAAAAACATGGAATATATATATAAAAAATATTTTTAATAAAAATTTTTTTGATAATTATATTTATGAAATTAAAAAATTATTACAAAAAAAACTTTGTAATAAACAAATTTCAGTTTTAAAAAATTTATTAAAATATATAAAAAACTTATTAAAATTTTATTAAATATTTTATAATAAATGTCCTAATTTTAATTTTTTAGTTTTTAAATACTTATAATTTTTAATATTATGTCCAGTAATTAATGGAATTCTACATATAACATTTATACCATTTTTTTTTAAAATATTAATTTTATAAGGATTATTAGTTAATAATTTAATATTTGAAATACCTAAGATTTTTAATATATTAATACAAGAAAGAAAATTTCTTTCGTCTGCATGAAAACCTAATTCATAATTTGCTTCTATAGTATCTAATCCTTTATCTTGTAAATTATATGCTTTAATTTTATTTAAAAGACCAATATTTCTTCCTTCTTGTCTATGATAAATTAATATTCCACAATTTTCTTTAGAAATTTTATTTAATGCTGATTCTAGTTGAATTCCGCAATCACAACGTAAACTAAAAAAAGTATCTCCTGTTAAACATTCTGAATGAATTCTTGTCAAAATAATTGAAGTTTTATATATTTTTTTTATACCATGTATTAAAGCAATATGATTATTACCTGTATTTTTTTCTTCAAAACCTACTATAATAAATTCTCCCCATTTTGTGGGAAGTATTGCTCTAGATATTTCTTTTATATTCATTTAATTATACCTATAAAAATCAATATTTTTAATACTTTATTCAAAAAAATAATTTTTAAAATACTTGTTTATACAAGAAAAAATTTAATTCTATTGAATTTTTTATAAAAATAATTTATTTATATAATAAACTATTATTTTTAGGAATTATATGAATTTATTAAAATCATTAACGACAGTTAGTATAATAACACTATTTTCTAGATTACTAGGTTTTATTAGAGATAGTCTTATTGCAAAAGTTTTTGGTGCTGGAATTTATAGTGATTCTTTTTTTATAGCATTTAAAATACCTAATTTATTAAGACGTATATTTGCTGAAGGAGCATTTTCTCAAGCATTTACTCCAATTTTAGCTGAATATAAAAATAAAAGAAGTAAAATAGATACAAAAAACTTTATTTCTTCTACATTAGGTATGTTAATAATAATACTTTCTATAATAATTTTATTTGGAATAATATTTTCTTCCTTAATTATTTCAATCATAGCTCCTGGATTTGTAAATACAGATTTTAAATTAAAACTTACATCTAAAATATTAAGAATGACTTTTCCTTATATTTTATTGATATCTTTATCATCATTAGCCAGTTCTATTTTAAATATTTGGAAAAATTTTTTTGTACCAGCATTTACTCCTGTTCTATTAAATCTTTGTATGATATTATCAATAATAATATTTCCTAATATATTACAACCTCCAATACTAATTTTAGTATGGGCTGTTTTAATTGGAGGACTATCACAAATTTTTTATCAATTAATTTATTTAAAAAAATTAAATATGCTAATTTTACCTAGTTTTAAAACTTTTGATGAAGGAGTACTAAGAGTTTTAAAAAAAATGGGTACAGCTATTATTGGAGTAACTGCTATACAAATATCTTTATTAATTAATTCTGCTTTTTCATCTTTTTTAATTACAGGATCTATTACTTGGATTTATTATGCAGATCGATTAATGGAATTACCCATAAGTATGTTTGGTATAGCATTAACAATAGTATTATTACCTGCTTTAACTGATGTTTTTACTAAAAATAAAGAAAAAGAATATAATAAATTAATGGATATAGGATTACGTTTATGTTTTTTATTAATAATACCTAGTTCTTTAATTTTAGGTTTTTTATCTAGGCCATTATTAATTGCTTTATTTCAATATGGAGCATTTACATATTTTGATGTTTTAATGACACAAACAAATATTATTATATATTCTGTAGGATTAATTTTTTTAATAATAGCTAAGGTATTAGCTATAGGATTTTATGCAAGACAGGATGTAAAAACTCCTGTTAAAATTGCTATATTTGTTTTAATTATTACTCAATTAATTAGTCCTATATTTATATTTTTTTTACATCATATAGGATTTCCTATATCTATATGTTTTGCAGCATTTTTAAATGTTATTTTATTATTTAATACATTAATTAAAAAAAATATATATAAACCAGAATCTGGATGGTTTAATTTTTTTCTTCGTATCACTATAATTACATTTTTTTTAGGTATAATTTTATTATTTATTTCAAAAATAATTTCTGAAAAATGGTTAATTTTATCTCCTTTTAAAATACGTATTTTTTGTTTATCAAGTATTTGTTTATTAATTTTTTTGTTATATATATTTATATTATTTTTATTAAAATTTCGTGTAAAAGATTTTTCATTAAAAAATATTACAAAATAATAATTTAATAATTATATTAATAAAATTTTTAATTTTAATTAACTAATTTAAAAAAGAATTTTTTTTAAAAAAAATTTATTTTATTTATTAAATAAAATATTGTTTAATTATTTTAATTTTTCATATATTAATATATAAAAAATTATATTTTTAGGTTATTATAATGCTAATAAAAAAAGATTTAATACACTTTATTTGTAAAAAACAATATAATTATAAAGGTTTATATTTAACAAAATCTGCATTTTTACAAATAAATAAAATAATTAAAAAAAATAAAAATTACAAAGGAATAAAAATATTTTTAAGAAAATCTGGTTGTTTTGGATTTAAATATAAAATTACATTAATAAAAGAACTCCTTAATAAGGAAATTTACTTTAAAAAAAAAAATATATTTATTTATTTAAATAATAAAGATCTTTTTTTTATAGATGGAACTATTATTAATTTTACAAAAAATAATTTTCATGAATCTTTTCAATTTATTAATAATAAAATTAAACAATTTTGCGGATGTAAAAAAAGTTTTAATATTAACTATAAAAAGAATTAATCACATGAAGAAAAATGATTTAAAATATTTTAAAAAAAAATATAAAGAAGGATTTATTACTAAATTAAAAAATAATAAATTTATTCCTGGTATTAATTTAGATATAATACGTAAAATATCCAGTATTCGTAATGAACCTAAATGGATGTTAAATTTTAGATTAAAAGGTTTTTATTCATGGATAAAAAAAAAAGAACCTCATTGGTTAAATGGTTATTATAAAAAATTAAATTATCAAAATTATATTTATTATTCTGCTCCTTCATACCAGTTTAAAAAAAATAATAATATTAAAGATAAATATCTTACAAATGAGGTAAAAAAAACATTTAATAAATTAAATATTCCTATTAAAGAAAATAATTTAATAGCTATCGACGCTATTTTTGATTCTGTTTCTGTAATTACAACAAATAAAGATCAATTATTAAAAAAAGGAATAATTTTTTGTTCATTAAATGATGCAATACAAAATTATCCAAATTTAGTTAAAAAATATTTAGGTTCAGTAGTACCTGCTGATGATAATTTTTTTGCATCTTTAAATGCCGCTGTAGCATCTGATGGTACATTCATTTATATTCCTAAAAATACACATTGTCCTATAGAATTATCTACTTATTTTAGAATTAATGAAAAAAATATTGGACAATTTGAGAGAACTATTTTAATTGCTGAAGAAAATAGTTATGTAAATTATATAGAAGGATGTTCTGCTCCAATTAGAAAAAATTATCAACTACATGCTGCTGTAGTTGAAGTTATTCTACATAAAAATGCACAAGTAAATTACTCAACTGTGCAAAATTGGTTTCCTGGGCAATTTAATAATAAAGGAGGAATTTTAAATTTTGTGACTAAAAGAGCAATATGTCAAGGTAAAAATAGTAAAATGTCATGGACACAATCAGAAACAGGATCCGCAATTACCTGGAAATATCCTAGTGTTATTTTAAAAGGTGATAATTCTATTGGAGAATTTTTTTCAATTTCTTTGACAAATGGTTATCAACAAGCTGATACTGGTACAAAAATGATTCATATAGGTAAAAATACAAAATCTACAATTATTTCAAAAAGTATTTCTACAGAAAACAGTAAAAATACATATCGCGGATTAGTTTATATTGATAGATTATCAAATAATTCTCGTAATTTTACTCAATGTGATTCAATATTAATTGGTAATAAATGTAGTACACATACATATCCCATTTTAAATATACTAAATAATACTTCACAAGTTGAACATGAAGCCACAACTTCTAAAATTGAAGAAGAACAAATATTTTTTTGTTTACAAAGAGGATTAGATATGGAAAATGCCATTTCTCTTATTATTAATGGATTTTGTAAAGAAATTTTTATAAAATTTCCTTTAGAATTTGCTGTAGAAGCACAAAAATTATTATCTCTCAATTTAGAAAATAGTATAGGATAAAATAATATATTTAATATTATTAAATATAAAAAAATTATGTTAAAAATAAAAAATTTAAATATTGATGTAAATAATAAAATTATTTTAAATAAATTTTGTTTGTCTATAAATCCTGGAGAAATCCATGCAATTATGGGACCTAATGGTTCAGGAAAAAGTACTTTATCATATGTAATAGCTGGGAAAAAAGAATATAATATTTCTCAAGGAGAGATATATTTTAAAAATAAAAATTTATTATATATGAAACCTGAAATTAGAGCTAGAGAGGGAATTTTTGTATCTTTTCAATATCCTATTGAAATACCAGGAGTGAGTAATGATATTTTTTTATATAATTCTTTAAAAGCAATAAAAAAATATAAAGAAAAAAAAGAATTAGATAGATTTACCTATAAAAAAATTATTAATGAAAAAATAAAAATTTTAGAAAAATCAAAAAATTTTCTTCAACGTTTTGTAAATGTAGGTTTTTCTGGAGGAGAAAAAAAAATTAATGATATATTTTATATGTTTGTTTTAGAACCAGAATTATGCATATTAGATGAAATTGATTCAGGATTAGATATAGATGCATTAAAAATTGTATCTAAAATTATTAATATTATGAAAAATAAAAAAAGGTCATTTTTAATTATTACACACTATCGTCGTATTTTAGATTATATAAATCCTGATTATATCCATATTCTTTATAATAAAAAGATTATAAAATCAGGTAATTTTAGTATTATTTCTCAATTAGAAAATTATGGATATGGATCAATTAATGCAAAATAACATTTTTAACCAATTAAAAGATATTTACAAAAATCATAAAAAATATCATTTTTCAGATATATCAGAAAAAAATTGGTTAAAGTTAAAATTTTTATTAAAACAAGAAAAATATGATTATTTTCAAAAAAAATTTTTTGAAAATATAAATAATAAATCTATAAAAAATTCTCAAAAACTATTTTTAAATAAAAATAAATTAAAAAATTTCATTTTTAAAATAGACGCCATTTCATTATATTTTATTAATGGTAAATTAGATCAAAATCTAAGTGATATAAAAAATCCATATTATAAAATAATTATAAATAAATATAATAATCTTCATTATAAAAATAATTTTGTTAAACATAATATTTATACTTATTTATCTGAATCTCTTACAAAAGAAATTATATATATTGATATTAATAATATTAAAAATATTAAACCACTTTATATAATATATTTTAATCACAGTAATAAAAAAAATATTAATCAAATTTCTATGTCTAATTATAGAAATTATATATATATAAATAATAATATTTATAATGTTATTATTTTAGAACATCATATAAATAATGATCAATTACATTTTAATAATGTTTATAATACTATAATATTAAATAATAATTCTAAATTAGAATATTATCAATTTATTACTAATGAAAATAATAATAAAAATTTTAATTTTATTAATAATGAATATTATTTACATAATAATGTTTTTTTAAAAAAATATGATTTATTTATGTCTAATAAATTTATGAATCAAAATAATAATTTTCAATGTATAGGAAATGAATCTAAACTCATATATAAAAGTATATTATTTGCCAAAAAAAATAATTTAATGAATATTAATAATTATTTAGAACATAACGGAAAAAATTGTTATAGTATTCAGACACATAAAGCAATTACTATAAATAAAGCTATTATAAATTTAATTGGTTTGTTAAAAATAAATAAAGATGCAATAAAAACTGATGGACAAATAAATTATAGTAGTTTACTATTAAGTAAATTATCACAAATAAATATAAAACCTGGATTAGACATTTTAAATAATAATGTAAAATGTAAACATGGTGTATTTACAGGAAAAATAAATTCTGAACAAATTTTCTTTTTAAGAACTAGAGGAATAAATTTTAAAAAATCATATAATATACTAGTTACAGCATTTATACTAGATTCCTTGAAAGATATTTGTAATATTGATTTAATAAAAAGTAAAATTTTAAATTATATATCATGTTATCTCTCAATAGAGAATTTTATTAATGAATTTTAATATAATAGATATTAGAAAACAATTTCCTATTTTATCTAAAAAAATTAATGGAAATAAATTTGTTTATTTAGATAATGCAGCTACTGTACATAAACCTAAAAAAGTAATTTCTGCATTAAATTTTTTTTATAAAAATGAATATTCTTCTGTTAATAGAGGTATATATCGTTTAAGTGTAAATGCAACAGATAAAATGGAAAAAATACGTCATAAAATATCAAAATTTATTAATGCAAAATATACTGAAGAAATAATTTTTACAAAAGGAACTACAGAAAGTATTAATCTTATTGCGAATACTTGGGGTTTTAAAAATATTAAAACAAATAATAATATCATCATTTCTGATATGGAACATCACTCAAATATTATTCCTTGGATGTTATTATCTAAAAAAATAGGATTTAATATAAAAATTATACCATTAGATAAATATGGAAAATTAAAATTACATGAAATAAAGAATTTAATTGATAAAAATACTTGTTTAATATCAATAACATATATTTCTAATGTTTTAGGAACAATAAATCCTATTAAAAAAATTATTAAATTAGCTAAAAAAAATAATATTTTAACATTAATTGATGGAGCACAAGCAGTTGTAAATAGAAAAATTGATGTTCAAAAATTAAATTGTGATTTTTTTGTTTTTTCTGGTCATAAAATTTTTGCACCTACTGGTATTGGAATTTTATATGTGACAAAACAAATATTAAAATTTATGCCACCTTGGCAAGGTGGGGGAGGGATGATTATAGATATATACAAAAATAAACCTATTTGGGAAAAAATACCTTGGAAATTTGAAGCGGGTACACCTAATATATCTTCTATTATAGGATTAGGTGCTGCTTTATCATGGTTTAAATCTTTTAATATAAAAAAAGTAATTAAACATAATAAATTTTTAACAAAATATACTTTTCAAAAATTAAATAAAATTTCGGATATTAAAATTTTTGGAGAAAAATATTCTAATAATAGAATTGGTATAATTTCTTTTAATCTAGGTAAACATAATTCTTATGATGTGGGAAGTTTTTTAGATCAATATGGTATTGCTATTCGTACTGGTCATCATTGTGCTATACCTATTATGAAACATTTTAAAGTAAAATCAATGTGTAGAATTTCTTTTTCTATATATAATGATATTCATGATATTGATTATTTTATAGACAAACTAGCATATATAAATAATTTATTAAACAAATAATTATGTCATATATTTTACCTAATAAAAATGAACTTAAAACAAATTTTAAAAATTGTAATAATTGGGAAGAAAAATATCTATATATAATTGAATTAGGGAATAAAATACCTATGTTATCAAAAAAACAACATTCATTTAAAAATTTTATTTCTGGATGTCAAAGTAACGTTTGGGTTTCATTTGTAATTAATAAAAATAAAAATGTAGAATTTAAAGGAGATAGTAATTCTGCTATAGTAAAAGGATTATTAACAATGATTTTTATTTTTTATAAAAAAAAAACTTGTTATGAAATAATACATTTTGATATTAGATTGTGTTTTAAAAAATTATCTTTTGATAAGTATTTAACTATTTCTAGAATACAAGGTATTGATACTATTATCAAAACAATTAAAAAAAAATTAATAAAATTTGTATTTTAATTAAATAATAAAAATAAAATAAAATATAATTAAATTTCTTATTCTATAAAATTATAATTATTATATAATTTAATTTTTTTTAAATAAAATAGAAAAAATTTTAAAATTTAATATATTTGCGGGAAAATATTAATGTTATGAAAAAAACTAAAATAGTTTGTACTATAGGTCCTAGTTCTGAATCTAAAAAAATTTTACTTCAATTATTAAATTTAGGAATGAATGTTGCTAGATTAAATTTTTCACATGGTGATCATTATAATCATCAAAAAAGAATTAATATTTTAAAAAAAATAATAAAAGAAACAGATCAAAAAATAGCAATTTTATTAGATACTAAAGGTCCTGAAATACGTACTATGAAATTACAAAATAATATAGATGTATATTTAAAGTCAGGACAAAAATTTATTTTAACAACTGATAAATCAATTATTGGAAATAATAAATGTGTTGCTGTTACATATTCTAATCTTATTTATGATATAAATATTGGAAATAAAATATTAATTGATGATGGTTTAATAGCTATGAAGGTATTAAAAATACATAATAATCAGATATTATGTCAAGTATTAAATAATGGAAAATTATCAGAAAATAAAAGTATTAATTTACCAGGAATTTCTATTAAATTACCGGCTTTATCAGAAAAAGATAAAGATGATTTGATTTTTGCATGTAAAAATAAAGTAGATTATGTTGCTGCTTCTTTTATTCGTAAAAAAAAAGATATTATAGAAATAAAAAATTTTTTAAAATTACATAAAGGAGATAACATCCAAATTATAGCTAAAATTGAAAATCAAGAAGGATTAAATAATTTTGATGAAATTTTAGATGTATCTGATGGTATCATGGTAGCTAGAGGAGATTTGGGTGTAGAAATTCCGGTAGAAGATGTCATTTTTGCGCAAAAAATGATAATTAAGAAATGTAATTATTTAGGAAAAATAGTAATAACAGCCACACAAATGTTAGATTCTATGATTAAAAATCCTAGACCAACTAGAGCAGAAGCTGGTGATGTAGCAAATGCTATTTTAGATGGAACAGATGCTGTTATGTTATCTGGAGAAAGTGCTAAAGGAAAATATCCATTAGAATCTGTATCTATTATGTCAACAATTTGTGAAAGAACAGATATTACTATGACAAATAGAATTTATTACTATGATGATAATTTAATAGATATGAGTATTACTGACGCAGTATGTCGTAGTGCAGTTGAAATTTCAGAAAAATTAAAATCTCCGTTAATAATTGTAGCTACTCAATTAGGAAAATCTGCAAAAGCAATAAGAAAATATTTTCCTAAAGCTATTATTTTAGCTTTAACTACAAATAAAAAAACAGCAAAACAACTTATTTTAAGTAAAGGAATTATACCAAAACTTGTTAAAAAAATATCATCTACTGATGATTTTTATATTATAGGTAAAAAAATAGCAATATCAAGTAAATATGCTAAATCAGGAGATTTTATTGTTATGGTTTCAGGAGCACTTGTTCCTAGTGGAACTACCAATACAACTTCTGTACATATAATATAATATATATATTTCAATAAAATTTTTTAATTTTATTGAAAATTTTAAAAAAAATAATTTAATTATTAATAAGTGTTTGTATATAAAAATATTTAATATTTTTTCCTAATTTTTTTAATAGTAGAATGTAAATATTCAATTGTATAATTAATTTCTTTTTTTGTAGTAAATCTTCCAAAAGAAAAACGTATAGAACTTTGAATTAAATTTTTTGTTAAACCTAAAGATTTTAATACATGGGATGTATGTGTATTTGAAATACATGCTGAAGAAGCTGAAATAGCAATATTTTTCATTTCTATCATAAGTATTTTATTAAAAATCTTTTTAAAACCTATATTAATTATATAAGGTGAACTATTTTTAAGATCTCCATTAATATATATTCCATTAATATTTTTTATTCCATCCCATAATTGTTGTTTTAATTTTTTTATTCTTTTTTTTTCCTCATTTATTTCTCTAACAGAAATATTTAATGCTTCTGATATACCAATAATTTGATGTACAGCTAAAGTTCCTGATCTTATTCCGTTTTCTTGTCCACCTCCATGTATTAATGGATTTATTTTAAATTTTTTTTTATTATTTCTTATATATAAAACACCTATTCCCTTAGGTCCATAAAATTTATGAGCAGAAAATGATAATAAATCAATATTTATTTTTTTTAAATTTAATTGATATTTACCTATACTTTGAGTAGCATCTACATGAAAAACTATATTTTTTTTTTTACAAATATTTCCAATATATTTTATATCATTAATAGTTCCTATTTCATTATTAATATGCATTATAGATACTAAAATAGTATTATTTGTAATTTTTTCTTTTAAATCATTTAAATTTATAGAACCTATATTGGAATTTTTTAAATATATAATTTTAATTCCTAATTTTTGCATATAATAACAAGTTTCTAATACAGCTTTATGTTCACTAATGCTTGTAATAATATTTTTTTGATAATAACTATTATTAATATTAATAATTCCTTTTATTGCTAAATTAATAGATTCTGTAGCGCTAGATGTAAAAATTATTTCTTCTTTTTTGCTTCCTATTATATTAGCTATATTACATCTAGCTTTTTCAACAGAATTTTTTGCTTCTATACCAAATATATTTAAATAAGAAGATGGATTACCAAATATTCCATTTATGGTAAAATAATTATTCATTTTTTTTAAAACTCTTTCATCCATTGGAGTTGTAGATGCATAATCTAAATAAATTAATTTTTTCATTTTATAACTTATTTTATTATTAATTAAAATTAAAATTTTATATCATAAAAATTTATATACATATTATAATATATATTAGTTAATATAAATATTGAT
Source organism: Enterobacteriaceae endosymbiont of Donacia semicuprea (assembly GCF_012570535.1). Taxonomy (NCBI): domain Bacteria; kingdom Pseudomonadati; phylum Pseudomonadota; class Gammaproteobacteria; order Enterobacterales; family Enterobacteriaceae; species Enterobacteriaceae endosymbiont of Donacia semicuprea. The sequence continues at coordinate 352,913 of NZ_CP046210.1, read as the reverse complement.
ATTTATCATATAAATAAATTTAGGATATTTTAATATGAATAAAATTTTATTAAACTCAAAAATAACAATTTTTATTTTTGATTCTGGTTTAGGAGGAATTTCTATTTTTAATTATATTAAAAATTTTTTTTTAAATATAAATTTTATATATTTATTAGATAATAAATATTTTCCTTATGGAAATAAATCCCAAAAATTTATTTTTCAACGTTTATTTAAAATTTTAAAAAAAATTTCTAATAATTATAATATTTCATTAGCAATTATTGCATGTAATACAGCTAGTGTTTCTACTTTACCTGAAATTAGAAAATATTTTAATTTTCCTATTATTGGAACTACTCCTGTTATTAATTTAGCTGTAAAAAAAACTAAAAATAATATTATTGGTTTTTTAGCAACTGAAACTACATTAAAAAATTCTAAAATAAGAAAAAAAATAAATTCTTTAAATAAAAAATTTATAATAAAAACTATATCTTCTCAAAAATTAGTATATTTAGCTGAAAAAAAATTATTAGGATATAAGATTATATTAAATGAAATAAAAAAAGTATTTATTTCTTGGTATAATTTAAATATATATCCAGATACAATAATATTGGGTTGTACACATTTTTCTTTAATTATAAATGAATTAAGATTAATATTACCTAAAAATATTATTTTTTTAGATTCTAAAAAAAAAATTTTTTTAAAATCTAAAAAATTGATAAATTATAATAAATTAATTTTATATTCAAAAAAAAATCTTTTTTTCTATACTAAAGAAAATAAAAAATTAAAAATTTATTTTTTAAATCAAAATTTTAAATTTATTTATAAGTTAAAAATCTAACTAATAATAATAAAAAACTTGACTATTAAAATAATATGTACCATAGTTAATTAACATTGTTTTATAGTTCTTTTAAAATTTATAAAAAACTTTTGAGGGCACTCTTTTATAAGAGTTATAAACTTATAAATTTGTTTTTATAAAATTTATATTTTTAGTTTTTATTAAAATTTTGTATATAATTGAAGAGTTTGATCATGGCTCAGATTGAACGCTGGCGGCAAGCCTAACACATGCAAGTCGAGCGGCAGCGAAAA
>NZ_CP046210.1:325043-351560 GCF_012570535.1 Enterobacteriaceae endosymbiont of Donacia semicuprea | reverse complement strand
CACTGGAACTGAGACACGGTCCAGACTCCTACGGGAGGCAGCAGTGGGGAATATTGCACAATGGGCGAAAGCCTGATGCAGCTATGCCGCGTGTATGAAGAAGGCCTTCGGGTTGTAAAGTACTTTCAACAAGAAAGAAAAGATAAAATCTAATATATTTTATTATTGACGTTACTTGTAAAAGAAGCACCGGCTAACTCCGTGCCAGCAGCCGCGGTAATACGGAGGGTGCTAGCGTTAATCGGAATTACTGGGCGTAAAGAGCACGTAGGCGGTTAATTAAGTCAGATGTGAAATCCCTAAGCTTAACTTAGGAACTGCATTTGAAACTAATTAACTTGAGTTTCGTAGAGGGGGGTAGAATTCCAGGTGTAGCGGTGAAATGCGTAGATATCTGGAGGAATACCAGTGGCGAAGGCGACCCCCTGGACGAATACTGACGCTCAGGTGCGAAAGCATGGGGAGCAAACAGGATTAGATACCCTGGTAGTCCATGCTGTAAACGATGTCGACTTGAAGGTTGTAAGCTTGACTTATAACTTTCGTAGCTAACGCGTTAAGTCGACCGCCTGGGGAGTACGACCGCAAGGTTAAAACTCAAATGAATTGACGGGGGCCCGCACAAGCGGTGGAGCATGTGGTTTAATTCGATGCAACGCGAAAAACCTTACCTGGTCTTGACATCCATGGAATTTAATAGAGATATTTAAGTGCCTTCGGGAACCATGAGACAGGTGCTGCATGGCTGTCGTCAGCTCGTGTTGTGAAATGTTGGGTTAAGTCCCGCAACGAGCGCAACCCTTGTCCTTTGTTGCCATCAGTTTAAGCTGGGAACTCAAAGGAAACTGCCGGTGATAAACCGGAGGAAGGTGAGGACGACGTCAAGTCATCATGGCCCTTACGACCAGGGCTACACACGTGCTACAATGGTATATACAAAGAGAAGCAGCCTCGTAAGAGTGAGCGGATCTCACAAAATATATCTTAGTTCGGATTGGAGTCTGCAACTCGACTCTATGAAGTCGGAATCGCTAGTAATCGTAGATCAGAACGCTACGGTGAATACGTTCCCGGGCCTTGTACACACCGCCCGTCACACCATGGGAGTGGGTTGTAAAAGAAGTAAGTTGCTTAACCATTATTTTCGGAGGGCGCTTACCACTTTGTGATTCATAACTGGGGTGAAGTCGTAACAAGGTAACCGTAGGGGAACCTGTGGTTGGATCACCTCCTTTACTATAGTACACTCTAAAAAAGAGTGCCCTTAAAAGTTTTTTAGATTTTAATTTAAGTTATTGTTCTTTAAAAATTAGGTAATTATCTTTTAAAAAAATTTAAAAATTTATTAATTTTTATAAATTAATATTAAATTTTTTATAAACGATTGTGGGTTGTAAGGTTAAGTAAATAAGCGTATATGATGGATGCCTTGGCAGTCAGAGGCGATGAAGGACGTGCTAATCTGCGAAAAGCATCGATGAGTTGATTTGAAACATTATTAATCGATGATGTCCGAATGGGGAAACCTAATATATTTAACTATATATTATCGTTATTTGAATACATAGGATAACGAAGCAAACCAGGAGAACTGAAACATCTAAGTATCCTGAGGAAAAGAAATCAATAGAGATTTTCTTAGTAGTGGCGAGCGAAAAGGAAATAGCCCAGAAACATACGTATTTATTATATTAGCAGAAATATCTGGAAAGATATACGATACAGAGTGATAGTCTCGTATGTTAAAATATACTAATTATAGTTTCAAAGAGTAGAACGAGACACGTGAAATCTTGTTTGAATATAGGGGGATCATCCTCTAAGGCTAAATACTACTGACTGACCGATAGTGAACTAGTACCGTGAGGGAAAGGTGAAAAGAACCCCGGTTAGGGGAGTGAAATAGAACCTGAAATCATATACGTACAAGCAGTAGGAGCATTTTGTAAAAAATGTGACTGCGTACCTTTTGTATAATGGGTCAGCGAGTTATATTTTGTAGCAAGGTTAACTGTATAAGGAAGCCGTAGGGAAACCGAGTCTTAAAAGGGCGTTTAGTTGCAAGATATAGACCCGAAACCCGGTGATCTAACCATGAGCAGGTTGAAGGTTTGGTAATTCTTACTGGAGGACCGAACCGACTAATGTTGAAAAATTAGCGGATGACTTGTGGTTAGGGGTGAAAGACCAATCAAACCGGGAGATAGCTGGTTCTCCCCGAAAGCTATTTAGGTAGCGCCTCGTGTAATTCATATTCGGGGGTAGAGCTCTGTTTCGGTTAGGGAGTCTTCCAGACTTACCAATCCGATGCAAACTTCAAATACCGAATAATGTTATCACGGGAGACACACAGCGGGTGCTAACGTCCGTTGTGGAAAGGGAAACAACCCAGATCGCTAGCTAAGGTCCCTAAGTTATAATTAAGTGGGAAACGAAGTGGGAAGGCATAAACAGCCAGGATGTTGGCTTAGAAGCAGCCATCATTTAAAGAAAGCGTAATAGCTCACTGGTCTAGTCATCCTGCGCGGAAGATGTAACGGGGCTAAAATTATACACCGAAGCTGCGACAATAAATAAATAAATTATTTATTGGGTAGGGGAGCGTTCTGTAAATTGTTGAAGATAAATTGTGAAATTTATTGGAGAAATCAGAAGTGCGAATGCTGACATGAGTAACGATAAAATAGGTGAAAAACCTATTCGCCGAAAGACTAAGGGTTCCTATCCAACGTTAATCGGGGTAGGGTAAGTCGATTCCTAAGATGAGGTTGAAAAGCGTAGTCGATGGATAACAGGTTAATATTCCTGTACTTGGTATTATTTGCGAAGGGGGGACGGAGAAGGTTAGGTTATCCAGGTGATGGTTGTCTTGGTTTAAGCGTTTAGGTGAATTATTTAGGAAAATCCGAATAATTATTAACATTGAGGCGTAATGACGAAATACTTTACTGTATGAAGTAATTGATACCATGCTTACAAGAAAAACCTCTAAGCTATAAATAATATTGAATCGTACTCTAAACCGACACAGGTGGTCAGGTAGAGAATACTAAGGCGCTTGAGAGAACTCGGGTGAAGGAACTAGGCAAAATAGTGCCGTAACTTCGGGAGAAGGCACGCTGATTGTAAGTGAAAAAATTTACTTTTGGAGCTGAAATCAGTCTAAGATAATAGCTGACTGCAACTGTTTATTAAAAACACAGCACTGTGCAAACACGTAAGTGGACGTATACGGTGTGACGCCTGCCCGGTGCCGGAAGGTTAATTGAAAGAGTTATTATTTATTAAGAAGCTCTTGATCGAAGCCCCGGTAAACGGCGGCCGTAACTATAACGGTCCTAAGGTAGCGAAATTCCTTGTCGGGTAAGTTCCGACCTGCACGAATGGCGTAATGATGGTCAGACTGTCTCCACCCGAGACTCAGTGAAATTGAAATTGCTGTGAAGATGCAGTATACCCGCGGCAAGACGGAAAGACCCCGTGAACCTTTACTATAGCTTGATATTGAATAATTAATATTAATGTGTAGGATAGGTGGGAGACTATGAAATATTGACGCCAGTTGGTATTGAGTCAACCTTGAAATACCACCCTTTAATATTTATTATTCTAACCTAAACCCGTTATCCGGGTTAGAGACAGTGTCTGGTGGGTAGTTTGACTGGGGCGGTCTCCTCCTAAAGAGTAACGGAGGAGTACTAAGGTCAGCTAATCACGGTCGGAAATCGTGAGGTTAGTACAAAGGCAAAAGCTGGCTTAACTGTGAGAATGACAATTCAAACAGATGCGAAAGCAGGTCTTAGTGATCCGGTGGTTCTATATGACAGGGCCATCGCTCAACGGATAAAAGGTACTCCGGGGATAACAGGCTAATACCGCCCAAGAGTTCATATCGACGGCGGTGTTTGGCACCTCGATGTCGGCTCATCACATCCTGGGGCTGCAGTAGGTCCCAAGGGTATGGCTGTTCGCCATTTAAAGTGGTACGCGAGCTGGGTTTAGAACGTCGTGAGACAGTTCGGTCCCTATCTGTCGTGGGCGTTGGAAGATTGAAAGGATTTGCTCCTAGTACGAGAGGACCGGAGTGAACGTATCTCTGGTGTTCGGGTTGTCATGCCAATGGCATTGCCCGGTAGCTAAATACGGAAAAGATAAGCGCTGAAAGCATATAAGTGCGAAACTTACCTTAAGATTAATCTTCCCTGAATTTTTATTAATTATTTGTAAAAATTCCTTAAGGGACGTTAAAGACTATGACGTTGATAGGCTGGATGTGTAAGCATAGTAATATGTTAAGCTAACCAGTACTAATAAACACCCGTGAGTCTTAACCTTACAACACCAGAATCGTTTAGATTTTTTTAATATTAATTTAATCTAATAATATTTATAAGTAAAAATTCCTGGTATAAATAACGTAATGGTACCACCTGAATCCATTCCGAACTCAGAAGTGAAACATTATAGTGCCGATGGTAGTATGAGGTCTCCTCATGTAAGAGTAGGAAAATACCAGGATAATTTTATTATAAGATAAAAAATTTATTTTTTTTTATAAGAAAATTTTTTATTTTTTAATAAATGCCGGCTTAGCTCAGATGGTAGAGCAACTGACTTGTAATCAGTAGGTCACCAGTTCGACCCCGGTAGCCGGCAAAATATAACTTTTTATTATATAAATAAAATATTTTTAAAAAATATTTTGATTAAATAAATGGTGGGATACCCAAGTGGTTAACGGGAACAGACTGTAAATCTGTCGTCTTAAGACTTCGTAGGTTCAAATCCTTCTCCCACCAAAAAAAATTAAATATTTTTTAAAAATATTTCATAATATATATTGCAGGCATTGTATAATGGTATTACTTCAGCCTTCCAAGCTGGAAATGCGGGTTCGATTCCCGCTGCCTGCTCCAATTTTTTTAAAAAAATAAATTCATAATATTTTAGCTGATATAGCTTAGAAAGGTAGAGCACATTCTTGGTATGAATGAGGTCCCCAGTTCAATTCTGGGTATCAGCATTTTATATTTAAAAAAAATTTTAAATAAATAAAAATTTTTTTTTAAATATAAAGTTTATATAATACATAGATAATAGAAGGATAATTACCAATGATTTTTAAGTTACAAAAAGATTCTACTTTAGAATGGTTTCTTTCTTATTGTCATATTAATAAATACCCCTCTAAGATAATTTTAATTAAACAAGGAGATATTTCTAAAAATTTATATTATATTTTAAAGGGAATCATTGTAATTTCTATTAAAAATAAAAATGGTAAAGAAATTATATTAAATTATTTAAGTTCAGGAAATTTTATTGGTGAATTAGGTATTTTTTATAATATTTATAAAGAAATTACAGTAGTAAAATTAAAAACAGAATGTGAATTAGCAAAAATTTCCTATAAAAATTTTTTTAATTTAATTAAAATTAACAAAAATATTCTCATGAAAATTTCTTTACAACTTGCTGATAAATTACAAAATATTTGTAAAAAAGTAAGTAATTTAGCTTTTTTAGATGTTACTGATAGAATATCTGAAACTTTATTAAATTTAGCTAAATCACCAGAAGCAATTACTCATCCAGATGGTATGCAAATAAAAATAACTCGTCAAGAAATAGGAAAAATAGTTGGTTGTTCAAGAGAAACCGTTGGACGTACACTTAAAATTCTTAAAAACCGTAATTTAATTTATGCTCATGGTAAAACTATAGTAGTATATGGTACTAGATAAAAAAATCTAATAATAAAAAAATTTTTTTATTAAAAATTAAGACCTAAAACATCATATACACTTTTTAATGTTATTTTAGCGTTTTTTTTAGCTTTTTTTGCTCCATTAATCATTATATTTTTTAAATATACTTCATCTCTTCTATAAAAATCATATCTTTTTCTTAAATTTTTTAAAAATATACATAAATTATATATTACGGATTCTTTTAAATTATTATAATTCTTATTAATAAAATTTAATTCTACTTGTTTTATGGAATCTCCTGTTATATTTGATAATATACTAATTAAATTAGAAATACCTGGTTTTTTATATAAATTGTACTGAATATTAGGAGGAAAATCAGAATCAGTAATCGCATTACTAATTTTTTTTCTAATAATAATATCATTATCAAACAAACTAATAATATTATTTTTATTAGGATCAGATTTTGACATTTTTTTTACAGGATTTAATAAAGATGTAATACATGAACCATAATTATTTAATTTTTTTTCAGGAATATTAAATATATCTCCATAAATATTATTAAATTTATGAGCAATATTTCTAACTAATTCAATATGTTGGATTTGATCTCTACCTATAGGAACTTTATTTGTTTTATATAATAATATATCTGCAGCCATTAATACTGGATAATTAAATAAACCAACATTTATATTTTGGTTCAAATTCTTTTTTTCTTTAAATTGATTCATTCTATTTAGTTTTCCAAAATTAGTAAAACAATTTAAAATCCAGTTTAATTGTGAATGTTGAGGAACATGAGATTGTATAAAAATAATATTTTTTTTTGGATTAATACCACAAGCTAAACATATTGATAAAGTATCGAGTATATTTTTATTTAAAATATATTTTTTTTGATATATAGTTAAAGCATGTAAATCAGCTATACAGTAAATACAAAAATATTTTTTTTGTAATTTTTTCCATTGACTTAAAGCTCCAATATAATTACCAATAGTTGGTAATCCAGTTGGTTGAATTGCGCTGAATACTATTTTTTTTTTTTTCATAATTTTTTATCTTTTAAAAATAACTACTATTTTTTAAAATAATTTTATTTGATAGAATTTTTTATATTCTTTATTGTTTCATCATATGATAATAAACTTTTAAAAATAGCGGAACCTATAACAAATATATCTGCTCCTGAAATAGCTACTTGATTTATGTTATTTGTATTTATCCCTCCATCAACTTCTAATAAAATATTTTTTTGATTTTTATTAATAATTTTTTTAACTTTTTTAATTTTATTAAAAATATAATTTATAAATTTTTGTCCTTCAAAACCAGGATTAACTGACATAATTAATATTATGTCTAACTTATTAATTAAATAATCTAAATAATTTAAAGAAGTAGAAGGATTTAACGCTAACCCTGCCTTACAACCATATTCTTTTATTAAAGAAATACTTCTATCAATATGATTAGAATTTTCTGGATGAAAACTAATAATATCAGCTCCTGCAGTTGCAAAGTCAATTATTAAATTATCCACAGAATTTGTCATTAAATGTACATCAATTATTGACTTAATACCATAATTTCTTAAAGATTTTAATACTAAAGGACCTATTGTTAAATTAGGAACATAATGATTATCCATAACATCAAAATGAATAATATCTGCTCCTGCTTTGATTACATTAGAAATTTCTTTTCCTAAGAATGCAAAATTAGCTGATAAAATAGAAGCTGCAATTAAAAATTTTTTCATTTTTAAAATTTATAATAAAATTTAATAATAAAGTAAAATAAATATTTTAAATAATTAAATTTTTATTTTCATTAATAGCATTAGAAATAATTTTTTCAGAAATATTTTTATATATAATTGTTTTCCCAATTCTAAGCGGTAGAATAACATTAATTTTATTTTTATTTATTTTTTTATCTCTGTATATATATTTTAAATATTGTTTATCATTCATATTTATTGGTCCTTTAATTGGTAAATTACATTTTTTTAATAAATTTATAATTCTTATTATTTCTTTATTATTAAGCAAATTTAGTTGTTTTGAAGTTAATGCAGCAATAACAATACCAACTGAAATAGCTTCACCATGTAACCATTTACCGTATCCTAATCTTGATTCTATAGCATGACCATAAGTATGTCCTAAATTTAATAATGCTCTTTTGTTTTTTTCATATTCATCTTCATAAACAATTTTAGCTTTTAAATTACAACATTTACTAATACAATAAAGTATAGATGTTTTATCTAAATTAAATAAATTATTAATATTATTTTCTAGCCAATAAAAAAAATTTTTATCAAAAATAATACTATATTTTATAACTTCAGCCATACCAGCAGAAAATTCTCTTTTAGATAAAGTATATAAGCAACTTAAATTAATTATTACACAATTAGGTTGATAAAAGCTACCTATCATATTTTTTCCTAATACATGATTTACCGCTGTTTTACCTCCTACAGCAGAATCTACTTGTGCTAATAAAGTTGTAGGTATCTGTATAAATTTTACTCCTCTTTGATAACTTGATGCTGCAAATCCAGTTATATCACCTATAACACCTCCGCCTAAAGCAATTAAAGTAGTATCTCTATTATATAAATTTTTAATTAGTGCTGTATAAATAATATTTACTGTTACTAATGTTTTATATTTTTCACCATCTGGAAGAATAACATAATTTAGTTTAACACCAATATTATTTAATTGATTAAAAATTTTTTTAAAATATAAGGAAAAAATTATTTTATTGGTTACAATCATAACATTATCCCCTTTTTTTAAGAAAGAAAAAGATAATGATGTATCAAATAAATTAAAATCTATAATAATAGGATAATTGTGTTTTTTTGTTGTAACTAAAATAGTTTTTCCCATAAATAATATTATCCTTTAATTTTTATAATATTAATAAAATTAACTTTTTTCTAATAATTTAATAAGTTGATTAGCTACAATTTTTGCACTTTGTTCATCTGTCTTAATTATAATATCAGCTATTTCATTATATAAATGGTTTCTTTTTTTAGCTAAATTATTTAAAATTTCTTTAGCTGATTGATTTTGATTATTAGTAATATTAAGTAAAGGACGTTTTTTATCTCTTTTTGTACGGCTTAATTGTTTTTCTATAGTTGTTTTAAGATAAACTACAATACCTCTAGAAGATAAAAATTTTCTAGTTTCTTTTGATTGAATACATCCTCCTCCGGTTGCTAATATAATTCCTTGTTTTTGAGTTATTTCATTAATAATTTTTTTTTCACGTTTTCTAAAACCTGTTTCACCTTCTACATCAAATACCCAATTTATATCGGCTCCTGTACGACGTTCAATTTCTTGATCTGAATCAAAAAATTCCATTTTTAATAAATTTGCAAGATGACGTCCAATTGTACTTTTTCCAGCTCCCATAGGGCCTATTAAAAATATATTTCTTTTTTCTGCCATTTTTTTATTAAATTAGTTATTTAGTTGTGAATAAAATTCTTATTTTTTTATTAAAAAAAATAAGATATATATTTTTTTATAAAATATTTTTAAAATTTATTAAAATAATAAATTTTAATATAATTTAATCTAACTATAAATATTTTAACTTAAAATATATATAATTAAAATAAATAAAACAAACTTAAAATAAAAATTTAATTTATTTTATAAAAAAAATAAGATAAGATAATTTAAGATTTAATTATCTTACCTATAGGAATTTTTATATTTTAGATAAAAAAGAATTTACTCGATTAATAAATTTATTCGGATTTTCTAAAGTACCCTTTTCTGCTAAAATAGCTTCTTCTAATAATAAATTAATAAATTCAGAAAAATATTTTTCATCTTTTATTATTAAAATTTTTTTTATTAAAATATGATTAGGATTTAATTCAAAATTATATTTTATATCTGGAATTTTTTGTCCTGCAGCAGTAAATAATTTTGCCATTTGAGTACTCATTTCATTTACATCTGTAGTAACAATAGCAGGAGAATTAATTAATCTACTTGTTAGTTTTACTTTTTTTATTTTATTACCTAATAAGTTTTGTATTTTTTGTAAAAAAGGTTTAAATTTATCCTCTATTTTATTTTGGTCAGAATTATCATTATTTTTAATAAATTCATTTAATGAATCATCTTCTTTGCTGATTGATTGAAAAATTTTACCTTCAAATTCTGTTACATAACTCATCATCCATTCATCAATATGATCTGTTAATAATAATACTTCAATACTATTTTTATAAAAAAATTCTAAATGTGGACTACTTTTTGCCGAAATATAATTATCTGATGTTAAAAAATATATTTTTTTTTGTCCTTTAATCATTCTTTTAGAATATTCTTCTAAAGATACATTTTGTTCATCATTATCATTATATGTAGATGAAAAACGTAATAATTTAATAATAATATCTTTATTTTTTACATCTTCAGCAGGTCCTTCTTTAAAAATTAAACCAAATTTTTTCCAAAAATTATTATATATATTTTTTATTTTTGTAAGACTTGTTAACATATTAAGAACTTTTTTTGTTAATGTTAACTTCATATTACGAATGATATTATTTTTTTGTAAAATTTCTCTTGAAATATTTAAAGGTAAATCATTAGAATCAACTAAACCTCTTATAAATCTTAAATATTTAGGTAATAATTGATCTGCATCTTCCATAATAAATACTCTTTGTACATATAATTTTAATCCATTTTTATAATCACGATTACGTATATCCCATGGAACGTTTGAAGGAATATATAATAAACTAATATATTCTTGTTTTCCTTCAACATGATTATGACTCCAAATAATTGGATCAGTACTATCATATGTTAATTGTTTATAAAATTCTTTATATTCTTTATCACTAATATTAGTTTTATTACGTAACCAAATAGCTTGAGCTTTATTAATTTGTTCCCAAAAAAAATTTTTTTCTTTTTCGTTATACATTTCAATTTCTATAGGTAAAGCAATATATTCTGAATATTTATTAATTATTCCTTTTATACGCCATGTATCTAAAAATTCATCATTTTTAGAACGAATATGTAAAATAACTTCAGTTCCTCTAAGTTCTTTCTTTATATTAGAAACTTGGTAATTACCTTCTCCTGTAGATTCCCAAAATACTCCTTGGTTAATAGGTATTCCAGCTGCTCTTGTTTTAACAGAAACTTTATCAGAAACTATAAAAGCAGAATAAAATCCAACACCAAATTGACCTATTAATTGTGAAGTTTTTTCTGATTTTTTATCTAAAGATAAATTTAAAGATTTAATAAAATCTTTAGTTCCAGATTTTGCTATTGTACCTAAATTATTAATGACTTCTTTACGAGTCATACCAATTCCATTATCACTAATAATAATTAATCTTTTTTTTTTATTTATAGAAATTTGTACCTTTAATATTGAATTATTTTCATATAAATCAGGATTAGATAAAGTTTTAAATTTTAATTTATCAATTGCATCAGAAGCATTAGATATTAATTCTCTTAAAAAGATTTCTTTATTTGAATATAGAGAATGTATCATCAAATGTAATAATTGTTTTACCTCAGATTGAAAATTTAAAGTTTCTTTTTTTTGCATAAATATTTTTCTCTTATTTATATGTGAATATAAAACATATATATTTTTATTTATAAAAATTCAATATTATTTTTAATTATTTTAAAATTAAATTTTAATATTAATTTATTATTATTTATTATTTTAAATTTGTATAATTTTAATTAAAATAAATTATTATTTCTAATATAATCATTTCAAATCCTATTTTAGGACTTGGAGAAAGATATAAATTCTTTTTACCTTTACTAAAAATATTATATAAAAATTTTAATTCTTGTTCAGAATAATTTTTAGAAATTTTTTTATAAAATTTTATGTTATTATCAAAATCTGAATTTTTTAAACAATATTGAGAATTTTTTTTTAAAATTTTAATTTTTAATATATTATGTATTAAAATCATAATTTCTATTATTATATTTTCCCAATTAATATCAAAAACAGATATTTTATGAATTAAATCTAAAACAAAATTATTTTTTTTATTTTTTAAATTATATAATAATAAAAATAAATATTTTTTTTCAATTAATCCCAGCATTAAGGAAACATTATTAATTGTTAATGAACCCATAGATATTAATTGATTTATTAAACTTAATGCATCACGCATACTTCCATTTGCCGTTTTTGATATAATATTTATTGCTTCTATATCATATTGTAAATTTTCTTTATTTAAAATTTTTTTCAACTGATTAAAAATTAAATCTTTTTTAATTAATTTTAAATTAAATTGTAAACATCTAGATTTAATAGTGATAGGTATTTTTTGTAACTCTGTTGTTGCAAATATAAATTTTATATATTCTGGAGGTTCCTCTAAAATTTTTAATAATGCATTAAAACTATGTTTGGATAACATATGAAATTCATCAAAGATATATATCTTATATCTTCCTTTAACTGGAGGATAATAAATTATTTCTAATATTTCTCTAATATCTTCTACTTTAGTTTTAGATGCAGAATCTAATTCAATTAAATCTAAAAAAGAATTTTTTTTTATAGCTATACAAATCTCACATAAACCACATGGATTTTTAGTTATACCTTTTATACAACTCAAGCCCATTGCAAATATTCTTGCTATTGTTGTTTTTCCTACACCTCTACTACCTGATAATATCCAAGCAGGATGAATTTTTTTAGTAGATAAACTATTTCTTATAGCTTGTACTGTAGAATCTTGACCAATAACATCATCAAATGATTGTGGACGCCATTTTGTTGCTAAAACATGAGAATTCATTTTATTGTAAAAATTTATTATATATAATTAAAATTTAAAAATCTAATAGAGTATGATTATTTTTTACACATATTAAATTTGCTACAGCTGCTTCTTTCCAGACCTGACTGGGTTTACAAAATAATATTGCGGAAATAATCATACTCTACATATAATTATAATTAATTTTTCTAATTAGTCAATTTATTAATTATTAATTATTTATTATACTAACTATTTTCTCTATTAAAATTTTTTTATGAAATTGAAAAATAATATTATAATTACCTATATGTTTTAAAGATCCTTTAGGTAATTTTATTTCCTTTTTTGAAATATTAAATCCTATTTCTTTTATTTTTTTTAAAATATCATTTCTACCTATTGAACCAAATAATTTACCTGTTTTACCTGCTTTTGCTTTAATTACTATTTTTTTTATACAATTAAATTTTTTTAATCTCAATTTAGCATTATCTAAAATACTTAATAATTGAGATTTTTTTTCTAATAATTTTTGTTTTAAAAGATTAATATTAATTTTTGTTCCAGAGATACATTTATTATTAGGTATTAAAAAATTACGAGCATATCCAGGTTTTACTTCTATAATTTGAGATTTTTTTCCTAAACCAGGAATAGAATTTAATAAAATAATTTTCATTATTTAATACTCTTTACTAATTAAAAATAATATTTTTTATAAATTTATTTATGATGATCAGTATATGATATTAAAGATAAATATCTTGCTAATTTTATAGCTTTAGCAAGTTGACGTTGATATTTTGCTTTAGTACCAGTAATTCTACTGGGTACTATTTTTCCACTTTCAGTAATAAATTTTTTTAAAACATTTATATCCTTATAATCAATTTCTTTAACTCCTTCTGCAGTAAAACGACAAAATTTACGACGACGAAAATAACGTATCATTATATAACTCCAAAATTTGTTAAATATATATTAATTATTTTATAAATAAATTTATATTGTTTTTATAACATCATTTCGTTTTTCTTGACTTTCATCTTTAGATTTTAAAATATAAGATATATTTGTTCTTTCTGTTTTTGTTTTTATTATAAGATATCTTATAATATTTTCATTAATTCTTAAACTTTTTTCAATATCTTTTATTAGATTACTTTTTAATAGTATATTTATTAATACATAATGCGCTTTGTGCCATTTAAATATAGGATAAGACAATTGTCTTCTCCCCCAATCTTCAAATCTAGAAATTAATCCTTTATTTTTATAAATAAATTTTTTATAATATTTGATGATATTATTTACTTGATCACTTTGATCTGGATTTATCATTAATACTATTTCATAATATTTCACTTGTATTTTTTCCTTATGGATAGTTAGTTTTTAAATAAATGTTAAAAACAAGGATAAAATAAAAATTTTTTCTTTATTAATATAAAATAATTATTTATTAATAATATAACTGTATACTTAGAATTTATTATATATTATGATTAAAAATAAAGATATTATATGGGAAAATTTTTTTAAAAAAGAAAAAAAAAAAGATTATTTTATAAAATTAATAAAAAAAATTAACATAGATATTATAAATAATAAAATTATTTATCCTAAAAAAAAATATATTTTTCATATTTTTAATAAAATAAATTTTAATAAACTAAAAGTAGTTATTTTAGGACAAGATCCATATTATGGTTATAATCAAGCAAATGGTTTAGCTTTTTCAGTTATGCCAAATGTAAAAATTCCTCCTACATTAAAAAATATATATAAGGCATTAAAATTTGATATATCAGATTTTATTATTCCTAAACATGGATATTTAATCGATTGGGTTAATGAAGGTGTAATGCTTTTAAATTGTATTTTAACAGTTATAAAAGGACAACCTAGATCTCATTATAATATTGGTTGGGAAAAATTTACAGATAATGTAATAAGAATAATTAATTCAAATTATAATAATATTGTATTTTTATTGTGGGGATCATATGCAAAAAAAAAATCTATTTTAATAAAAAAAAATTTAATATTAACTTCATCTCATCCATCACCTTTATCCTTTTATAAAGGATTTTATTTTTGTAAGCATTTTTCAAAAACAAATAAATATCTTATTTTTCATAAAAAAAAACCAATTAATTGGAATATAAATAAAATAATTTTTAAAAAAAATTAAAATTTTTATTTTATTATTAATAATAAATCTATAAAAAAATTATATTTTATAATTCTTTTAAAATTTAAAACTGATAATATCATATATAAATATTTTATTTAACAATAAGTAAATATATAAAATAATTATTTATAAGGTATAATAATGAAAGATGTTGGATTTATAGGTTGGAGAGGTATGGTAGGATCTGTACTTATTAATAGAATGATGAAAAAAAGAGATTTTGATAATATTAATGCTATTTTTTTTACTACTTCTCAGTATGGAAAATCTATTCCTTTTACAGATTTAAAAAATAAAAATATGAAATTACAAGATGCTTATAATTTTGAAATATTATCTCAATTAGATATAATTATTACATGTCAAGGTAGTAATTATACAAATAAGATCTATTATAAATTAAGAAAAATAGGTTGGAAAGGTTATTGGATAGATGCAGCATCAATTTTAAGAACATTAAAAAATACTATTATTGTATTAGATCCTGTTAATTTTAAATTAATAGAACAAAAATTAAATATGGGAATTAAAACTTTTGTAGGTGGAAATTGTACTGTTAGTTTAATGTTAATGACTTTGGCAGGATTGTTCTACAATAATCTTATTGAATGGATTTTCGTTTCTACATATCAAGCAGCATCAGGTGCTGGCGCTAAATTTATGCAAGAGCTTGTTTTTCAAATGAAATATATTTATAAAAGTATATCTCATTTAATTAATGATTCTTCTACAAATATTTTAGATATAGAAAAAAAAATAAGTAATAAAATGAATTCTACGAATTTCCCAAAAAATAACTTTAAAGTTCCTTTAATTAATAGTTTAATTCCATGGATAGATAAAAAAATGGATAATGGACAAACAAAAGAAGAATGGAAAGGTCAGTTTGAAACTAATAAAATTTTAAATGCCAATAAAATTATTCCAGTAGATGGTATTTGTGTTAGAATAGCAACTTTACGTTCTCATAGTCAATCTTTTACAATAAAACTAAAAAAAAATTTATCTATAAATAATATTGAAAATATTATTAATTCTCATAATAAATGGGTAAAAATTATTTCAAATGATTTTAATAGTACTATTAATTATCTTACTCCATCTTTTGTTAGTGGTAAATTAGATTTACCTATTGGAAGAATAAAAAAATTAAATATAGATAAAAATTGTTTTTCAATGTTTTCTGTTGGTGATCAATTACTTTGGGGTGCGGCAGAACCATTAAGAAGAATGTTAAAACTATTAATTTAGAATTTTTTAAAAATAATGTTTTTTTAACTTGTTTTTTTTATTTATTAAAAGTAATATTTTATATAAATAAGATAATTTATTATCTTATTTATATAAAAGTTGTAATATATTTAAAATTTTTAAACAATTAATCTTATTAAAAACTTTGGAGCAAAAATGGAATTTTTTACTAAAAAAAAATCAATATTTATTATATTAATTGTAATTATTGGTTTAAATATATCTAATGTAAATGCATTTTTATTAAAAAATACATCTTGGTGGAATAGTAAAAATAAAAATAAAGTTATTATAAAAAAAGAAAAAATAATTATAAAGAAAAAATTAAAATTAAAAAATAATAAAAAAGAAATTTATTTATTAAATGAACAAGAAAAAATGTCTTATGCTTTAGGAGTTTCTATTGGTAAATATTTAGCTAGAACATTTCAAACACAGGATAAACTAAAAATAGTTTTAAATAAAAAAATTATTCTTCAAGGTGTATCCGATGTTTTAGATAATAAAGTTAAAATATCTGAAGATGAAATGAATAAACAAATTCAAAAATTTGAAGCTAGTATACAATCATATACAATAGAAGAGACAAAAAAAGAAGCAAAACAAAGTGATATTGATGCAAAAAAATATATTAGAAAATTTTTAAAAGAAAAAAATACTAAAAAAAGTAAAAGTGGATTAATATATAAAATTAGAAAAATGGGTAATGGGAAAAAAATAACTAATAATAATATGATTATAGTTATTAAATACAAAGGAAAATTAGTTGATGGAACTATATTTGATAATTCATCTTTACAAGAACCATTATATATAAGTTTACAAGAAGTAATGACTGGTTGGCAAGAAGGATTAAAATATATTAGAAAAGGTGGTAAAATTACATTAGTTGTACCTCCTAAATTAGCTTATGGTAAAGAAATAATTCCAGGAATACCAAATAATTCTACTTTAGTATTTGATATTGAACTTTTAGATATTCTTTCTTCAGTATCTAAATAGATATTAAAAAATAAGTATTATATTTTATTAAATATAATGAAGAAATAAAAATTATATGATTTTTGTAATATTAATTACTGGAGCTCCTTTTAATACACAAAATTCTTATTCAGCATATTTATTTGTTAACGCAGCAATACAAAAAAAGAATTTTATACAAAGTATATTTTTTTATTGTGATGGTGTTTGTAATGCTAATAAAAATATTAAATTTGATAAAGATGAATTTAATTTAATTTATTCTTGGCAAAAATTAAGTAAAAAATATCATATAAATTTATATTTATGTGTTACATCTGCTAAGAAAAGAGGTATAATTAAAGAAGATTATGATAAAAATAAATTACTAAATTATCAACAAAATAATATGATTAATAATAGATTTAAAATAACTACTTTAAGTACATTAGCAAAATCTATATTAACTTGTGATCGATTAATTCAATTTTAATGAATAAAATAGCATTTATATTCACAACATCTCCTTACGGAAATAGTGTTGGAAAAGAAGGACTTGATGCCGTAATTTCTATATCCTCATTTACTGAGGATATAGCTTTATTTTTTATAGGAGATGGAATTTTACAAATAAAAAATTATCAACAAACAAAAAATATTTTATTAAAAAAATATAATATAAGTTTTAGTATTTTAAATTTATGTAATATTAAAAATTTTTTTGTTTGTTCACAATCTCTAAAAGAATTAGGAATAAAAAATTACAAAAAAAATAATTGGATTGTACCTATTAAAATAATAGATTTAATATTATGGAAAAAAAATATTGCTAATTATAATATAATTATGAATTTTTAGTTAAATAAATTATATTTATTATGTTATATACCTTGTTTAGTTCACCGTCATCTTGTAATTTTTCTTTATTATTAAAAATTTTGAATAAACATGATGATTTACTTTTAATACAAGATGGTGTATTAGCTGGATTAAAAGATAGTAAATCTATGGGAAAAATAATTAAAATTAAGAAAAAAATAAAATTATTAATATTTGCTATTAATGATGATATATTGGCTAGAGGTTTGAATTTAAATATTTCAAAACAAATTATACGTATAAATTATACAAAATTTGTAGATTTAATTATAAAAAATAAACAACAAATTATATGGTAGTTTATTAAAATAAAAATTTTAATTTAAAATTAATTAAATTTTCTATTTAGGAAATAATATGTCGACAATTAATCAATTAGTCCGAAAAAATCGAATTCGTAAAATTACAAAAACTAATGTTCCTGCTTTAAATTCATGTCCTCAAAAAAGAGGAGTTTGTATAAAAGTATATACGACAACTCCTAAAAAACCAAATTCAGCATTACGTAAAGTATGTAGAGTAAGATTAACAAATGGTTTTGAAGTAACTTCTTATATATCTGGAGAAGGTCATAATTTACAAGAACATTCAGTAATCTTAATAAGAGGTGGTAGAGTAAAAGATCTTCCAGGTGTGAGATATCATACTATTAGAGGAGCTTTAGATTGTACAGGAGTAAAAAATCGTAAACAAGGAAGATCAAAATATGGTACAAAAAAACCTAAATAATAGTTAATAAAAAATTATTGATTCACAAATTATATAAAATATTTTAAAATAATGGAGTTATTTATGTCACGTAGACGAGTAGTTAGTCAACGTAAAATATTACCAGATACTAAATTTGAATCAGATCTATTGGCTAAATTTATTAATATTATTATGATAGATGGTAAAAAATCTATTGCAGAATCTATTGTTTATTCTTCATTAAATTTAATTACTAAAAAATTAGGAAAAAAAGAAATAGATATATTTTTAACTGCATTAGAAAATATAAAACCAATAGTTGAAGTAAAATCTCGAAGAGTAGGTGGATCAACATATCAAGTTCCTGTCGAAATAAGACCTATAAGAAGAAATACTTTAGCTATGCGTTGGTTAGTTAATGCTGCAAGAAAAAGGCAAGAAAAATCAATGATTTTAAAACTTACTAATGAAATATTAGATGCTATAGAAAAAAAAGGAAATGCTGTTAAAAAACGTGAAGAAATACATCGAATGGCAGAAGCTAATAAAGCATTTGCACATTATCGTTGGTAAAATATTTAGTTATAAAAAAAATTAAACTAATTTTAATTTAAAATGAAAATAAATCAATTAATTAAAATATGTGTAGCTAAAATCAATGTTTATTATTTTATTAAAAAATAATGTTTAATATAATTTTAAAATTTTTATCTAATAAAATAGAGGAATAATATGAGTCGTATCACTCCTATAACACGTTATCGTAATATTGGAATTAGCGCACATATTGATGCAGGAAAAACTACTACAACAGAAAGAATTTTATTTTATACAGGAGTAAATCATAAAATAGGTGAAGTTCATGATGGTGCTGCTACAATGGATTGGATGGCACAAGAACAAGAAAGAGGTATTACTATTACTTCAGCAGCTACTACTGCATTTTGGTCTGGAATGTTTAATCAATATAAAGAACATAGAATTAACATTATTGATACTCCTGGACATGTAGATTTTACAATTGAAGTAGAACGTTCTATGAGAGTATTAGATGGAGTTGTCATGATTTATTGTGCCGTAGGAGGAGTACAACCTCAATCTGAAACAGTGTGGAAACAAGCTAATAAATATAAAGTTCCTAGAATTGCTTTTATAAATAAAATGGATCGTATGGGAGCTAATTTCACAAAAGTTATTAAGCAAATACAAAAAAATTTAATAACAGAAACTATCCCATTACAATTACCAATAGGTACAGAAAATAAATTTTCTGGTATTATTGATTTAATACAAATGAAAGCTTTATATTGGAACGAAAAAGATCAAGGAATAAAATGTAATTATACTAATATACCTCTTGAAATGGATGAAGAAGTAAAATTATGGCGTCAAAAATTAATAGAATCTGCTGTTGAATCAGATGAACAATTATTAGAAAAATATTTAAATGGATATGATCTTACTATAGAAGAAATTAAATTTTCTTTAAGAAAAAGAGTATTAAATAATGAAATTACTTTAATAACTTGTGGTTCTGCATTTAAAAATAAAGGAGTACAATCATTATTAGATGCAATTATTGACTATTTACCATCTCCTAAAGATATACCTCCAATTCAGGGAATATCTGATATCGATAAAAAAAATATAATTACTCGTAACACTAATGATAATGAACCATTTTCAGCATTAGCTTTTAAAATAGCTAATGATCCTTTTGTCGGTAATTTAACTTTTTTTAGAGTATATTCTGGAACTATTAGTAATGGAGAAACTATAT
This sequence comes from Enterobacteriaceae endosymbiont of Donacia semicuprea, assembly GCF_012570535.1. Classification (NCBI taxonomy): domain Bacteria; kingdom Pseudomonadati; phylum Pseudomonadota; class Gammaproteobacteria; order Enterobacterales; family Enterobacteriaceae; species Enterobacteriaceae endosymbiont of Donacia semicuprea. The sequence continues at coordinate 331,257 of NZ_CP046210.1, read as the reverse complement.
TTAATCCAATTAAGAAACAAAAAGAACGTATTGGTAGAATTGTACAAATGCATGCAAATAAAAAAGAAGAAATAAAAAAAGTTTACGCAGGAGATATTGCAGCTGCTATTGGTTTAAAAAATGTTACAACAGGAGATACATTATGTAATATTAATAATTGTATAATTCTCGAAACTATGGAATTTCCAGAACCAGTTATTTCTATTGCTATAGAACCTACAACTAAAGTAGATCAAGAAAAAATGAGTTTAGCATTAAATCGCTTAATAAAAGAAGATCCTTCTTTAAGAACATGGACTGATATAGAAACAAATCAAACTATTATTGCAGGAATGGGTGAATTACATTTAGAAATAATTATTGATAGAATGAAAAGAGAATTTAATGTAGCTGCAAACATTGGAAAACCACAAGTTTCTTATCGAGAAACAATACAAAATAGTGTAAAAAATATAGAAGGTAAATATATAAAACAGACAGGAGGTAGAGGACAATACGGTCATGTAGTAATTGATATATTTCCATTAAAATCTAGTAAAAATAATGAAGGTTATTCATTTACTAATGATATAAAAGGTGGTGTAATACCTAATGAATATATTTCGGCTATAGATAAAAGTATTCAAGAACAATTAAAATCAGGTCCTATGGCAAGTTATCCTGTAGTTAATATTGCAATAAGATTACATTTTGGATCTTATCATGATGTAGATTCTTCTGAATTAGCTTTTAAGGTTGCAGCAGCAATTGCATTTAAAAATGCATTTAAAAAAGCTAATCCTATTTTACTTGAACCTATAATGAAAGTAGAAGTAGAAACTCCCGAAGAATATATGGGAGATATAATTGGAGATTTAAATCGTAGAAGAGGAATTATAGAAGGAATGGTTAATATACCTACTGGAAAAATTATACGTGCTTGTGTCCCATTATCAGAAATGTTTGGTTATGCTACAGATTTACGTTCTTGTAGTCAAGGAAGAGCTTCATATTCTATGGAATTTTTTAAATATACTAAAGCACCTGATAGTATTTCAAAAATAATTATTGAATCTAGATTTAAATCATAAAATTTTAATCAAATTTTAAAATTTTTTATAAAAATTTTAATTTCTTTAGAAGGATATAATTCTGTGTCTAAAAAAAAATTTGAACGTTCTAAACCTCATATTAATGTAGGTACTATAGGACATGTTGATCATGGTAAAACAACTTTAACAGCAGCTATTACAACTGTTTTATCAAAAAAATATGGTGGTACAGCAAAAAAATTTGAACAAATTGATAATGCCCCAGAAGAAAAAGCAAGAGGTATAACTATCAATACTTCTCATGTTGAATATGATACTAAATCCCGTCATTACGCACATGTAGATTGCCCCGGACATGCTGATTATGTAAAAAATATGATTACAGGTGCCGCTCAAATGGACGGTGCTATATTAGTTGTTGCTGCTACAGATGGGCCTATGCCTCAAACTAGAGAACATATTTTATTAGCAAGACAAGTAGGTGTACCTTATATTCTTGTTTTTCTTAATAAATGTGATATGGTTGATGATGAAGAATTATTAGAATTGGTAGAAATGGAAGTTCGTGATTTATTAACACAGTATGATTTTCCAGGAGATACTACACCTATTATTCAGGGATCTGCTTTAAAAGCATTAGAAGGAGATAAAAAATGGGAAAATAAAATAATAGAATTAACAAATTATTTAGATACCTATATTCCTGATCCTATAAGAGCAATTAATAAACCTTTTTTATTACCAATAGAAGATGTTTTTTCAATTTCAGGAAGAGGTACAGTAGTTACTGGAAGAGTAGAAAGAGGTATAATAAAAGTTGGAGAAGAAGTAGAAATTATAGGTATTAAAAATACTATTAAATCTATTTGTACTGGTGTAGAAATGTTTCGTAAATTATTGGATGAAGGACGTGCCGGAGAAAATATAGGAGTTTTATTACGAGGAATAAAAAGAGAAGATATAGAAAGAGGACAAGTTTTAGCAAAACCAGGATCAATTACACCACATACTAAATTTGAAGCAGAAGTATATATCTTATCTAAAGATGAGGGTGGGAGACATACTGCTTTTTTTAAAGGATATCGTCCACAATTTTATTTTAGAACAACAGATGTAACTGGAACTATAGAATTACCTTCAAATATTGAAATGGTTATGCCTGGAGATAATATCAATATGATTGTTACATTAATTAATCCTATAGCTATGACCAATGGTTTACGTTTTGCAATTCGTGAAGGTGGACGTACTGTTGGAGCTGGAGTTGTTACAAAAGTTTTACAATAAATAAAATATAAAAGAAGATAAGGGGAAAATATATAAATTCTCCCTTTAATTCTTTTTTAAATATTTTAAAAATTATTTAACAAATTATTAGTAAAAATTTTTTATTATTTATATAATTAAATTTTAATTAATTAATATAACAATCAATATTATGGATTTTAGAAAAAATATCAATAAACATATTATAGAAATTATAAAATGGTTTATTAGTTTATTTTTATTAATTTTTACTATAATATGTAATTATAATTATCAAAATATATCTTTATTTATTCGTTTAATATTATTTTCTTTAATATTAACTTTAATAAGTTATATCATATTATCAACAAATAAAGGTAAAAAATTACTTATTTTTATAAATGAAACATGCATAGAAACTCGTAAAGTAATTTGGCCTACGTATAAATATACTTGGCGAACAACTTTAATTATTACAATTATTACTATAATAATGTCAATTATTCTTTGGATATTAGATAACTTTTTAATTTATTTAATATCGTTTTTAACTGGGACCAGGATATAATATGTATAAATCTTTAAAAAAGAAATGGTATGTAATTCAGGCTCGTTCTGGTTTTGAAAACCGTATTGTAGAATCATTAAAAGAATATATTAAAATCCATTCTATGGAAGATTTTTTTGGTAAAATTTTAGTACCCACTGAATCTATTATCGAAATACGTAGAGGGCAAAAATATAAAAGTGAACGTAAATTTTTTCCAGGATATATATTAATTAATATGATTATGAAAGAATTAAGTTGGCATTTAGTACGTAGTATTCCAAAAGTCTTAGGATTTATAGGAGGAACACCTGATAATCCTTGTCCCATTAGTGAAAAAGAAGTAAAGATTATTATAGGACGTTTACAAAAAATTGGTGATAAACCTAGACCAAAAATTTTATTTGAACCAGGAGAAATGATTAGAGTAAAAGATGGTCCTTTTTCTGATTTTAATGGTGTAGTAGAAGAAGTAGATTATGAAAAAAGTAGATTAAAAGTTTCTGTATCAATTTTTGGAAGATCAACCCCAGTTGATCTTAATTTTTGTCAAATTGAAAAAGGATAGTTTTTTATTTAAGAAGTTTTTACAGATAATTTAGATATTTATTATATAATAATTAGAGAAAATATTATGGTAAAAAAAATTAAAACTTATATAAAATTACAAGTTCCTGCTGGTAATGCTAATCCTAGTCCTCCAATTGGGCCTGCTTTAGGACAACATGGATTAAATATTATGACTTTTTGTAAAGATTTTAATATAAAAACAAAAAATCTAGAAAAAGGAATGCCTATTCCAGTAGTAATTACAGTTTATATAGATAAAACTTTTACATTTATTACAAAAACTCCTCCTACTGCTGCAATAATCAAAAAAATAATTGGAATTAAAAAAGGATCAAGCAAACCAAATATAGATAAAATTGGAGTTATTACTCATGATCAAATTCGTAAAATTGCAGAAATAAAATGTGTTGATATGACAGGAATGAATATTAAATCTATTATGTTATCTATAGAAGGCACTGCTCGTTCTATGGGATTAACTATTAAGGATTAAAATATAATGATAAAATTAAAAAAACGTATGGATTTAATGTATAAAAAAATAAATTTAAAAAAACAATTTTCAATTGAGGATGCTCTTAATAATTTAAAATTATTAAGTAAAGTTAAATTTATTGAAAGTATCGATATTGCTATAAATTTAGGAATAAATACAAAAAAGACAGAACAAAATATTAGAGGTAATGTTTGTTTAACACATGGTACTGGCAATTATGTTAGATTAGCAGTTTTTGCCGATGGGAATGAAGCAATACAAGCAAAAAAATTAAAAGCAGAATTTATTGGTATGACTGATTTAGCAACTAAAATTAATAATGGGGAAAAAAAATTTGATATAGTTATAGCTACTCCAGAAGCTATGGATATAGTTAGTAAATTAGGACCGATTCTTGGGCCTAAAGGATTAATGCCTAATCCTAAATTAGGAACAATAACTAATAATATGAGTAAAACAATAAAAAAAATACGAAATGGACAAATAAATTTTCGTAATGATAAAAATGGTATTGTTCATACTAATATAGGAAAAATTAATTTTGAAAACTATAAAATTAAAGAAAATTTACAATGTTTATTAAAAATATTGAAAAAATATAAACCATCTCAATTAAAAGGAAATTATATAAAAAAAATATATATATCTTCTACAATGGGGGTATCCATAAATATTACTAAAGATTGTATAAATTTAATAAATTAAATTTTTATTTTAATAAAATATTTTGGTATTTTTTTTAAAAATTTTATATTTTATGTTATAATTTTAATTCTTTTTTTATAAAAATTTAGGAGTGCAATAATCTTATAATGTCATTAAATATAAAAAAAAAAAAAATGATTGTTGCAAAAATAAGTAAAATAAATCATTGTGCCTTATCTGCCTTAATTGTTAATTTTTCTGGTGTTTGTACTAATAACTTAAATAAACTAAGAAAAAAAAGTAGAGAAAATAATGTTGTAATAAATATTATTAGAAACAAATTATTAAAATTAATTATAAAAAATAGTAATTTCAAATGTTTAGAACCACTAATAAATGGACCAATATTAATTGCTTATTCGCTTAAACATCCTGGTGCCGCAGCTCGTTTAATTAAAAAATTTATTAAAATTGATAATAAATTTAAAATTAAAGCAGCATCATATAATAATCAAATAATAAAAAGTGAAAATATTAATATTTTAGCAGAATTACCTACTTATAAAGAAGCTATAGTACATTTTTTAATAATCATAAAAGAAATTTCTATGGGAAAATTAGTTAGAACTTTAATTGCAATTAAAAATCTAAAATAAATTTAATCTTTTTTTAATAAAAAAATTTTTCTTTTTCTAAAAGGAAATATATATGCCAATTACTAAAGAACAAATAATAGAAGCTGTAGAATCTATGTCTATTATGGATATAATGGAATTAATAAATTCTATGGAAAAAAAATTTGGTGTTTCTAGTGTTATAAAAAATAAAGAAAATAATAATAATAAGAAAAAAATAAAAGAACAAGTTGAATTTAGTGTTTATTTAAAAAATATAGGAAAAAATAAAATATCTGTTATAAAAGCAGTTAGAAGTATAATGAACTTAGGATTAAAAGAAGCTAAAGATTTAGTAGAATCTGCTCCTGTAATGTTAAAAGAATCTATTAATAAAGAAGAAGCTTTAGATTTAGAATCAAAATTAAAAATTTCCGGAGCCGAAATAGAGATTAAATAATCTAATAATAATTATTGTATAATAAATATTTTATTATTTAAGTAATTTTTTATAATTCATAATAATACTAATTTAATTGCTTAATTTATCAGATAACTGAGGAACCATATGGTTTATTCTCAAACTGAAAAAAAACGCATTCGTAAAAATTTTGGAAAAAGACCTCAAGTTTTAAATATTCCATATTTACTTTCTATCCAAATAAATTCATTTAAAAAATTTATAGAAAAAGATAATAAAGGGCAATATGGTTTAGAAGCTGCATTAAAAAGTATTTTTCCTATATCTAGTTATAGTGGTCATTCTAAATTAGAATATGTTAATTATCGTTTAGAAAAATCTCTTTATGATGTTAAAGAATGTCATACAAGAGGTATGACATTCTCAGCTTCACTAAAAGTAATATTAAAATTAATTATCTATGATAAAGAAATATCAAAACCATTATCAATTAAAAATATAAAAGAACAAGAAGTATATATGGGTGAAATACCCTTAATGACACAAAATGGTACTTTTATAGTAAATGGAATTGAACGTGTAGTTGTTTCACAATTACATAGAAGTCCTGGAGTTTTTTTTGATAGTGATAAGGGTAAAATA
>NZ_CP046210.1:223016-324948 GCF_012570535.1 Enterobacteriaceae endosymbiont of Donacia semicuprea | reverse complement strand
AACACATTCATCAGGAAAAATATTATATAATGCTCGAATTATACCTTATAGGGGTTCTTGGTTAGATTTTGAATTTGATCCTAAAGATAATATTTTTGTACGTATAGATAGAAGAAGAAAATTACCAATTACAATTATTTTACGTGCTTTAGGTTATGATATAGAAGAGATATTAGATATTTTTTTTGAAAAAAATATTTTTTATATGAAAAATCACAAAATCTCAATGATATTAGTTCCAGATAGATTAAGAGGGGAAACAGCATTTTTTGATATTAAATATAATAATATTTGTTATGTTAAAAAAGGTAAAAGAATTACTATACGTCATATTAATTCTTTTAAAAAAGATAATATAAAATATATTAATATTCCTATAGAATATATGGTAGGTAAAATAGTCAATAAAGATTATATAGATACTTCTACTGGAGAAGTAATTATCTCTGCTAACTCTCCTTTATCAAAGGATATAATTAAAAAAATTTTTAAAAATAATGAATTTATTGAAACAATTTTTACTAATGATTTAGATCATGGTGCATATATTTCAGAAACTCTAAAATTAGATACTACTACTAATCGCTTGGAAGCTTTAGTAGAAATTTATAGAATGATGCGTCCAGGTGAGCCACCTACAAAAGAAGCAGCGGAAATTTTATTTAAAAGATTATTTTTTGTAGAAGACCGTTATGATTTATCTCCAGTTGGTAGAATGAAATTTAATCGTTCATTATTACGTAAATATATTAATGGTCCTGGTACACTTGATAAAAAAGATATTATTGATGTAATTAAAAAATTAATTAATATCCGTAATGGAAAAGGAAATATTGATGATATTGATCATTTAGGTAACAGAAGAATACGTTCTATTGGTGAAATGGCAGAAAATCAATTTCGTATAGGTCTAATTCGCGTGGAAAGGGCCGTAAAAGAAAGATTATCTTTAGGAGATTTAGAAACTTTAACACCTCAAGATATGATTAACGCTAAACCAATTTCTGCAGCTATAAAAGAATTTTTTTGTTCCAGCCAATTATCACAATTTATGGATCAAAATAATCCATTATCTGAAATTACGCATAAACGACGTATTTCTGCTTTAGGACCAGGAGGATTAACTAGAGAAAGAGCTGGGTTTGAAGTTAGAGATGTTCATCCTACTCACTATGGACGAGTATGTCCAATTGAGACCCCAGAAGGTCCTAATATAGGTTTAATAAATTCATTATCAGTTTATGCTCGAACAAATGAATATGGTTTTTTAGAAACACCGTATAGATTTGTAAAAAATGGATTAGTTACTAATAAAATTAATTATTTATCTTCGATAGAAGAAGGAAATTTTATTATTGCACAAGCTAATACAGATCTTGATAAAAATGGATATATAATAGATGAATTTATTACATGTCGTTATAAAGGTGAATCTGGTTTATTTAACAAAAACCAAATTCATTATATGGATGTTTCTACACAACAAATTGTTTCCGTAGGTGCTTCATTAATTCCTTTTTTAGAACATGATGATGCTAATAGAGCTTTAATGGGTGCTAATATGCAAAGACAAGCAGTTCCTACTTTAAAATCTGAAAAACCATTAGTAGGAACTGGTATGGAAAGAATTGTAGCAATTGATTCTGGTGTTACCATTATTGCTAAAAATTCTGGCATTATACAATATGTAGATTCTTCAAAAATTATTGTAAAAGTAAATGATAACATTAATAATAAAAATAATATAGATATATATCATTTAGAAAAATATATAAGATCTAATCAAAATACATGTATAAATCAAATTCCATGTGTTCATTTAAATGAATTAGTTTATAAAGGTGATGTTTTAGCAGATGGGCCCGCTACAGATTTAGGAGAATTAGCATTAGGACAAAATATGAGAGTAGCTTTTATGCCATGGAATGGTTATAATTTTGAAGATTCAATTTTATTATCAGAAAAAATTGTCCAAAAAGATAAATTTACTACTATACACATACAAGAATTATCTTGTATATCTCGTGATACAAAATTAGGTCAAGAAGAAATTACATCTGATATACCAAATGTTAGTGAGTCTTCTTTATCTAAATTAGATGAATGTGGAATTGTATATATTGGTGCTGAAGTCAAAAGTGGAGATATTCTTGTAGGTAAAGTTACTCCAAAAGGAGAAACACAATTATCACCAGAAGAAAAATTATTACGTGCTATTTTTGGAGAAAAAGCTTCTGATGTAAAAGATACTTCTTTACGTGTTCCTAATGGAACCTTAGGTACAGTTATTGATGTTCAGATTTTCACAAGAGATGGAGTAAAAAAAGATAAAAGAACTTTAGAAATTGAAGAAATGCAATTTAATCAAATAAAACAAGATTTACTTGCTGAACAAAAAATTTTTGAAAAAAATATTATTTTTAATATAAAAAATTTTTTATTAAATAATAATTTTTTAATAAAAGATAATATCAAAACTTTTGATATTAATTATTGTAGCTCCATTTCTTTAAAAGACAAAATAAAACAAAAAAAAATAAATAATTATATTAAAAAATATAAAGAAATAAAAAATATATTTGAAAAAAAAATAAAATTACAAAAAAAAAAAATCACACAAGGTAATGATTTAGCTCCTGGTATTTTAAAAATTATTAAAATAAATTTAGCAGTAAAAAGACAAATACAAACAGGAGATAAAATGGCAGGAAGACATGGAAATAAAGGAGTTATTTCTAAAATTTGTCCTATAGAAGATATGCCTTATGATGATAATGGGATTCCTGTTGATATTGTATTAAATCCTTTAGGTGTCCCATCTAGAATGAATATAGGACAAATTTTAGAAACTCATTTAGGTATGGCAGCTAAAGAAATAGGAAATAAAATTAAGTTTTTATTAAAAAAAAAAAATATAGAAAAAATACGTATTTTCCTTCAAAAGGCATATGATATTGGTAATAATATTGATCAAAATATAAATTTAAATAATTTTAGTAATGATGAAATCATGATATTAGCAAAAAATTTAAAAAAAGGAATGCCTATAGCCACACCAGTATTTGATGGTGCTAAAGAAAATGAGATTAAAGAATTATTAAAATTATCAAATTTACCAATTTCTGGACAAATTAAATTATATGATGGACGCACAGGAGAGCCTTTCGAAAAACCTGTTACTGTTGGATATATGTATATGTTAAAATTAAATCATTTAGTAGATGATAAAATGCATGCTAGATCTACAGGTTCCTATAGTTTAGTAACACAACAACCTTTAGGAGGAAAAGCTCAATTTGGAGGACAAAGATTTGGTGAAATGGAAGTTTGGGCATTAGAGGCATATGGAGCAGCATATACTTTACAAGAAATGTTAACAATTAAATCTGATGATGTAAATGGACGAACAAAAATGTATAAAAATATTGTTGCTGGAAACCATCAAATGAATGCTGGTATTCCAGAATCTTTTAATGTTTTATTAAAAGAAATACGTTCATTAGGTATAAATATTAGTTTAGAAAATAAATAATAATTAAAAAATATAAAAATTTCTTATCTGCTCATAATATGATTGAGGTAATAAATTTGTGGAAGATTTATTTAATTTTTTAAAATCACAAAATAAAATAGAAGAATTTGATACAATAAAACTTTCTTTAGCTTCTTCTGATATGATAAAATCTTGGTCTTTTGGAGAAGTAAAAAAACCTGAAACAATTAACTATCGTACTTTTAAACCAGAAAGAGATGGTTTGTTTTGTGCTCGTATTTTTGGCCCTATTAAGGATTATGAATGTTTATGTGGTAAATATAAACGTCTAAAACATAGAGGTGTTGTTTGTGAAAAATGTGGAGTAGAAGTTACACAAACTAAAGTAAGAAGAGATCGGATGGGTCATATTGAATTAGCATCTCCAATTGCACATATATGGTTTTTAAAATCATTACCTTCTAGAATAGGTTTATTATTAAATATGCCTTTAAAAGATATAGAAAGAGTACTATATTTTGAATCATATGTAGTAATTGAAGAAGGTATGTCTTCATTAAATAAAAAACAAATTTTATCTGAAGAACAATATTTAGATTCATTAGAAGAATTTGGTAACGAATTCGAAGCTAAAATGGGTGCAGAAGCAATACAATATTTATTAAAAAATATTAATTTAAAACAAGAATGTAAAATATTACGTGATGAATTAAATAATATTAATTCTGAAACTAAAAGAAAAAAAATCTCTAAAAGAATAAAATTATTAGAATCTTTCATAAATTCAGGTAATAAACCAGAATGGATGATTATGACAGTATTACCTGTATTACCTCCAGATTTGAGACCTCTAGTACCTTTAGATGGAGGAAGATTTGCAACATCTGATTTAAATGATTTATATCGTAGAGTTATTAATCGTAATAATAGATTAAAACGTTTATTAGAATTATCAGCTCCTGGTATTATAATAAAAAATGAAAAACGTATGTTACAAGAAGCAGTTGATGCATTATTAGATAACGGAAGAAGAGGAAAATCAATTACTGGTGCTAATAAACGACCTCTAAAATCATTAGCTGATATGATTAAAGGTAAACAAGGACGATTTAGACAAAATTTATTAGGTAAAAGAGTTGATTATTCAGGTAGATCTGTTATTACAGTAGGTCCGTATTTACGATTACATCAATGTGGATTACCTAAAAAAATGGCATTAGAATTATTTAAACCATTTATATATGGAAAATTAGAAATAAAAGGATTTGCAAATACTATTAAAGCTGCAAAAAAAATGGTAGAAAAAGAAGAACCAATAGTATGGGATATCTTAGATGAAGTAATCAAAGAACATCCTATTTTATTAAATAGAGCTCCAACTTTACATCGATTAGGAATTCAAGCTTTTGAACCTATTTTGATTGAAGGTAAAGCGATACAATTACATCCTTTAGTATGTGCAGCATATAATGCAGATTTTGATGGAGATCAAATGGCTGTTCATATTCCTTTAACATTAGAAGCACAATTAGAAGCAAGAATTTTAATGATGTCTACTAATAATATTTTATCTCCTGCAAACGGTGAACCGATTATTGTTCCATCACAAGATGTAGTATTAGGTATATATTATATGACTAAAGATAAAATTAATGCATATGGAGAAGGAATGATATTAACAGGCCCTAAAGAAGCAGAACGTGTTTATATTCTTGGAAAAGCTGATTTACATGCTCGTGTTAAAGTAAAAATTAAAGAATATAAAAAAAATTTAATTAAAAATACATGGATAAAAAATAGTAATATTTATAACACCACTATTGGTAGAGCTATTTTTTGGAATTGCGTACCTAAAGGTATATCATATAATATGATAAATAAAACTTTAGGTAAAAAAGATATTTCACAAATTTTAAATATATGTTATCGAATTTTAGGATTAAAATCTACAGTTATTTTTGCTGATCAAATTATGTATACTGGTTTTTATTATGCTGCTAAATCTGGTTCTTCCGTAGGAATAGATGATATTGTAATTCCTGATAATAAAACAGAAATTATTTCTGAAGCAGAATCTGAGGTTACTGAAATTCAAGAACAATTCCAATCAGGTCTTGTTACTTCAGGAGAAAAATATAATAAAGTTATTGATATTTGGGCAGCTGCTAATGAAAAAGTAGCAAAAGCTATGATGAAAAATTTATCCATAGAAAAAGTAATAAATAAAGAGGGTTTTATAACAAAACAAAGTTCTTTTAATAATATTTTTATGATGGCAGATTCTGGTGCTAGAGGTTCTGCAGCGCAAATTAGACAATTAGCTGGAATGAGAGGTTTAATGGCAAAACCAGATGGTTCTATTATTGAAACTCCAATTATTGCTAATTTTAGAGAAGGATTAAATGTTTTACAGTATTTTATTTCAACTCATGGAGCTCGTAAAGGATTAGCAGATACTGCTTTAAAAACAGCAAATTCTGGTTATCTTACTCGTAGACTAGTAGATGTAGCTCAAGATTTAGTAATAACTAAAAATGATTGTTTAACTTTAGATGGTATAAAAATTTCTTCTATTATTACTGGAGGAGATATAAAAGAATCTCTAAGAGAGAGAGTATTAGGAAGAGTAGTTTCAGAAGATATTTTTTATCCAAATAGGAAAAAAATTCTAATTCATAGAAATACATTATTAAATGAAAAATACTGTGATATATTAGAACAATATGCAATTGATGATATTAAAGTAAGATCTGTTGTTAGTTGTGAAAATAATTTTGGAGTTTGTGCATATTGTTATGGTCGTGATTTAGCTAGAGGCCATCTTATAAATATAGGGGAAGCTATAGGAGTTATTGCAGCACAATCAATAGGGGAACCTGGAACACAATTAACAATGAGAACCTTTCATGTTGGAGGTGCTGCTTCTCGTTCTGCTACAGAATCGAGTATTCAAGTTAAAGATAATGGAACTATAAAATTAATAAATGTAAAATCAGTTATAAACTCTACTAATAAATTAGTAGTAATATCTAGAAATTCTGAATTAAAAATTATAAATAATTTAAATAAAATTATAGAAAGTTATAAAATACCATATGGTGCTATTATAACAAAAAAAAATGGATCAGATATTGTTGCAGGAGAAATAGTTTCATATTGGGATCCTCATAGTATGCCTATTATTAGTGAAGTAAGCGGTAAAATAAAATTTGTTGATATGTTAGAAGGACAAACAATTATAAAACAAACTGATGATTTAACTGGCTTAACATCTATTGTTGTTTTAGATACTTTTGAAAGAACTTCTATAGGAAAAGATTTTAGGCCTATGATTAAAATAATAAATAATAATGATGAAGATATAATAATTCCAGGTACAGATATGCCTGCACATTATTTTTTACCTAATAAATCAATAGTTCACTTAAAAGATGGTATTAATATAAATACAGGAGATGTTTTAGCAAAAGTACCTCAAGAATCAGGCGGAACTAAAGATATTACTGGAGGACTTCCAAGAGTAGCTGATTTATTTGAAGCTAGAAAACCAAAAGATTCTGCTATTTTAGCAGAAATTAGTGGTATTATTTCTTTTGGTAAGGAAACAAAAGGAAAAAGACGAATAATAATTACTCCTGTTAATTCTGATATTAAACCATACGAAGAAATGATTCCAAAATGGAGACAACTTAATATACTTGAAGGAGAATTAATTAATAAAGGAGATATAATTTCAGATGGTCCAGAATCTCCACATGATATTTTAAGATTAAGAGGAATTAACGCGGTTACTAATTATATAATTAATGAAGTACAAGATGTTTATAGACTTCAAGGAGTAAAAATTAATGATAAACATATAGAAGTTATTATACGTCAAATGTTACGTAAAGCTACCATAATTAAAATGGGAGACTCTAATTTTTTAGAAGGAGAACAAGTAGAAGTATCAAAAATAAAAATTGCAAATAAAAAATTACAAGAAAAAGGAAAAAATATAGCATTATATAATCACGATTTATTGGGTATTACTAAAGCATCTTTAGCAACTTCATCCTTTATTTCTGCTGCTTCTTTTCAAGAAACAACAAGAGTTTTAACTGAATCATCAGTATCTGGAAAATGTGACAAATTAAAAGGATTAAAAGAAAATGTTATTGTAGGAAGATTAATTCCGGCTGGAACTGGATACTCGTATCATCAAAATCAAATTAAGAAAAAAAAATTAAAATTAAACAAAAAAACAAATAATATTTCTTCAGCAGATTCCGCTGCTGCTAATTTAACTGAATTATTAAATGCTAATTAAAAAATTCTTTTTAAAAGAAATAATTTTTTAGATTGTTTAATTCTGTTATAAATTGTAATGTTTAAAATTTTTTGTTATTATTTAGTATATAACTTTAAAAAATTATATTTATCGTTATTTAAAATTTATTAAGTATTTTATAAAAAATAATTTTTATGAATTTTAAAAAAAATAAAAAATCTAAAAAATGGTTAAAAAATTATTTTAAAGATTCTTATATAAGAAAAGCAAAAAGAAACATTAATAAATTTAGATCTAGGTCATGGTTTAAATTAGAAGAAATAGAAAAAAAACATAAGATATTTCGAAATAATATAACAATAATTGATTTAGGATCTTCACCTGGTGGATGGTCTAGTTTTGCTGCATCAAAAATTGGTAAAAAGGGAAAAATTATAGCTTGTGATATATTACCAATGAATCCTATTCAAAAAGTTTATTTTTATCAAGGAAATATATGTAATTCTATTATATTAAATAAAATACTAAGAATACTAAATAAAACAAAAGTTCAAATAATAATGTCTGATATGTCTCCTAATATTTCAGGAATAAAAGAAATAGATATACCACGTATTATTCATTTAAATGAAATAGCATTAAAATTATGCTATTCTCTATTAGAATATAATGGGAGTTTTTTGATAAAAACTTTTCAAGGTAAAGGATTAACTAAATATTATAATAAGATTAGTTCTGTATTTAAAACAACTAAAATTAGTAAACCTAATGCTTCAAGATCTCAATCATGTGAAATTTATATTGTTGCAAAAAAATATAAAAATTAATATAAAATAAATATACTAACAAAGTTACAAGGGGTTATTCTTTTGAATGATATGGCAAAAAATCTAATTCTCTGGTTAGCAATTACAGTCATATTAATATCTGTTTTCCAGAGTTTAAATCCAAATGAATCAAATAAAAAAAATAAAATTGAATATTCAACTTTTTTATCCGAAATAAAACAAGATAAAATAATTAAAACAAGTATTAATGGAAAAAGAATTCGTGTTGTTAGAAAAGATAATAGTAATTATACCACTTATTTACCAATGCATGATTCACATTTACTTGAAATGTTACTTTCAAAAAATATTAAAGTATTAGGAGAACCTCTTGAATCCCCTAGTATGTTATTATCTATTTTTATTTCCTGGTTTCCAATGTTACTATTAATTGGAGTTTGGATTTTTTTTATGCGTCAACTACAAGGTAGTGGTAAAGGAGCATTATCTTTTGGAAAAAGTAAAGCTAAAATGTTAACAACAGATCAAATAAAAATTACATTTAATGATGTAGCTGGATGTGATGAAGCAAAAGAAGAAGTTAAAGAACTAGTTGATTACTTAAAAGAACCAGCAAAATTTCAAAAATTAGGAGGTAAAATCCCTAAAGGAATTTTAATGGTAGGTCCTCCAGGAACTGGAAAAACTTTATTAGCTAAAGCTATCGCAGGAGAATCAAAAGTACCATTTTTTACTATTTCAGGTTCTGATTTTGTTGAAATGTTTGTAGGAGTGGGGGCTTCCAGAGTAAGAGATATGTTTAGTAGAGCTAAAAAATCATCTCCATGTATTATTTTTATTGATGAAATAGATGCCGTAGGAAGACAGAGAGGTGCGGGATTAGGTGGAGGACATGATGAAAGGGAACAAACTTTAAATCAAATGTTAGTTGAAATGGATGGTTTTAATAATAATGAAAGTATTATTGTTATAGCAGCCACTAATCGTCCTGATGTGTTAGATCCAGCTCTTTTAAGACCAGGTCGTTTTGATCGTCAAGTAATTGTTGGTTTACCAGATATAAGAGGAAGAGAGCAAGTATTAAAAATACATATAAAAAACATACCTATATCTAAAGAAGTTAATCTAAAAATTTTAGCAAGAGGAACACCAGGTTTTTCAGGAGCTGACTTAGCAAATTTAATCAATGAAGCGGCTTTATTAGCAGCTCGTCAAAATTATAATTTTGTTTCTATGTTAGAATTAGAACAAGCAAAAGATAAAATTATGATGGGTGCAGAAAGACGTTCTTTAGTAATGACTGAAGAACAAAAAGAAGCTACCGCTTATCATGAAGCAGGTCATGCAATTATTGGAAGATTAGTTCCGGATCATGATCCAGTACATAAAGTTACAATTATTCCTAGAGGAAGAGCATTAGGAGTGACATTTTTTTTACCTGAAATTGATATAATTAGTATTAGTCGTCAAAAGTTAGAAAGTAAAATATCTACATTATATGGTGGTAGAATAGCTGAAGAAATTATCTATGGTGAAAAATATGTATCAACAGGTTCCTCTAATGATATTAAGGTCGCAACGAATATTGCAAAAAATATGGTAACTCAATGGGGTTTTTCTAAAAAATTAGGTCCTTTATTGTATGCAGAAGAAGAAGGTGAAATTTTTTTAGGTAGATCAGTTGCTAAAGCTAAACATATGTCTGATGAAACAGCTAAAATAATCGATCAGGAAGTCAAATTTTTAATACAAGAAAATTATAATAGAGCTTTTAAAATTTTAAGTGATAATATTGATATTTTACATGCTATGAAAAATACTCTCATTAAATATGAAACAATAGGTATAATACAAATTAATGATTTAATGGCTAGAAAAAAAGTAAGACCACCTGAATAAAAATAATAATAATTTTTATTATATATAAATAAATAATATTTTATAAAAATAAAGATAAATAATAAAATAAAATATTGTAAATACTTTAATATTAAATATTATATGGTAAAAATAAAAATTTTTAATAAATATACTTTTTACAAAATTAATATTTTTTAATTAAAGATTTAAAAAAATAAAAAATATTTTTTATATAAAACATAAATTTATATTGTAATTAATATTTATTATTATATAATAATAATAATTAATATTTGATTGGAATGTTATTTGTTAATAATTTATGTATAAGTTATTATTGATTTTATTTATTTTGATTACAATTATTTTAATTAGTGTTATTATGTTTCAAGATAATAATGAAATAGATATTAATTCATCATCAAATAGTATAAAATCACCTTTTAATACAAATATATCAAATAAAATATTAACTAGGTTAATTATTACATTAACGTCTTTATTTTTTATTATTAGTTTAATATTAAATAATATTAACGTAAAAAAGTATAAAAAATATACCACACAACAATTTAATATAGTAAAATATAATAAGTAATAATTTTTTTACCGAGGTGGTGAAATTGGTAAACACGCTACCTTGAGGTGGTAGTGCCCTATTATTTTGGGTTTACGGGTTCAAATCCCGTCTTCGGTACCAAAATTAATATTGCATTATTTATATTTTTAGCATATTATATATATATTCACTATAGACGCGGGGTGGAGCAGTTTGGTAGCTCGTCGGGCTCATAACCCGAAGGTCGTTGGTTCAAATCCAACTCCCGCAACCAAATATCATATTTTATATTAATTCCTTAAGTAAGTAATGTCTTTTTTTAGCATAGGTATATAATTAATATATAAAATTATTTTATATATATATTTACTTATTATCGAATTTTTTTTAAATTAATGAAATTAATCTATATAAATAATTATTTTATAGATAATAAAAATATTATTTCAATAATTATTATTTTTATTAAAAAAGTACATTCATATTGCTAATATAAGTAATAATCTTTGAATATAATCTAGTTTTCTAATTTAATAATTTAATATTTAAGGATAACTAGGATGAATAAAGAAATATTAGCTGTCATTGAAGCAGTTGCAAATGAAAAATCTTTACCTCGTGAAAAAATATTTGAAGCGATGGAAAGTGCTTTAGCAAGTGCTACAAAAAAAAAATATGAACAAGATATAGAAGTATTTGTAAATATTGATCGTAAAAATGGAAATTTTAATACTTTTAGAAAATGGTTAATTGTTAAAAAAGTTAATTATCCTACTAAAGAAATTACTTTAGAAGCAGCGCGTATTGAAAATAATAATTTAAAATTAGGTGATTATATTTATGATCAAATTAAATCTATTAATTTTGATCGTATTACTACGCAAGCTGCTAAACAAGTCATAGTACATAAAGTAAGAGAAGCAGAAAAAGCTGTTACTATTGCTAAATTTAAAAAAAAAGAAGGAAAAATATTAAGTGCAATAGTTAAAAAAGTAAATAGAAAACATCTAAATTTAGATTTAGGACATAGTATTAATGCCATTATTTTACGTTCTGATATGTTACCAAGAGAAAATTTTAGATTAGGAGATAGAATAAGAGGTTTACTTTTTTACATTAAAGAAAATGTAAAAGAAACACAATTATTTTTAAGTAGATCTAAAATACAGATGTTAGTTGAATTATTTCATATTGAAGTTCCCGAAATAGCAGAAGGATTAATCGAAATTAAAGGTGTTGTAAGAGATCCAGGATTTAGGGCTAAAATTGCTGTAAAAACAAATGATAAAAGAATTGATCCTGTAGGTGCTTGTGTAGGTATGAGAGGTGCTAGAGTACAAGCAATTTCTAATGAATTAAATGGAGAACGTATTGATATTATACTATGGGATTCTGATCCTGAAAAATTTATTATTAACGCTATGTCTCCTGCTGAGATATCATCAATTGTCTTAAAGAAAAAAAAACACATTATAGATATAATAGTTAAGGAAGATAATTTAGCTCAAGCTATTGGTAGAAATGGACAAAATATTCGTTTAGCATCACAATTAAGTGGTTGGGAATTAAATATTATGACAAAAAATAATTTATGTCATAAATATAAGAAAGAAAAAAATAATATTATAGAAATGTTTATAAAATATTTAAATATTGAATATAAATTATCAAAAATAATAGTTGAAGATGGAAAAATATCTTCTTTTGAAGAATTAATATTAATTCCAATAAATAAATTATATAAAATAACTAATAATTTTAATTTAAAAATTAATGATTTAAAAAAACTTAAAAAATTAGCTAAAAATGTTAACAATAATTTATCTTTAATAAAAGATAATCATGAAAAATCTAAAAATAATTTATTGCAATTAAAAGGAATGGATAAAAAATTATCTAAATTATTAGTAAATAAAGGAATTTTAACTATTGAAAATTTAGCAGAGCAAAGCATTGAAGATCTATCTGATATAGATAGTTTAAATGAGTTAGAAGCTGGAAAAATGATTATGTCTGCACGAAATATTTGTTGGTTTAATAAAAAAAATAATACGTAATTAATTATTAAAATAGAGGAGTAGACAGCATGATAGATGCTGTTATAACTATAAAATCATTAGCTAATGAAGTTAAAACTTCAGTAAAAAATATAATAAAATATTTTTCTGATAATGGTATATCTAAAGTAGAAAATGATATAGTTAATGTAGAAGAAAAAAAAAATTTTTTAATATATTTAAAAAAGAAAAAAATAAAAAGTTTAAAATTATTAAATTTTAAAAAAAAAATACATGATATTTCACCAGTAAATAATAATAAAGGTAAAAAAAAATTAATAAAAATTATAAATAAAAAAAAAACTATATTTATAAATAATATAAAAAATATTACAAATCATAAAAATAAAAAGTATTTAGAATTAAATAAAAAAAAAATAAATAAAAATAAAAAATATTATATTCAGAAAAATTTAAAAAATAAAAATATAAATAATGATATTTTTAATAAAAAAATATATAAGAAAAAAAAACATAAATTACATCCTAAAAATAATAAAAATAATAATAATTATAAAAAATATAAATTAAATTCTTCTAAGTTGTATCAAAACTTTCATAAACCTATTAAAAATATTAATCGCGATATTATTATTAACGAAACTATTAGTATAATAGAATTATCTAATAAAATGGCAGTTAAAAGCTCAAAACTAATGAAAATTATAATAAATATGGGAGAAAAAATTTCTGATGTTAATCAATATTTAAAACAAGAAACAGCTCAATTAATAGCGGAAGAAATGGGTCATAAAGTTATATTGCGTCGTGAAAATGATATAGAAAAATTATTAATTAATAAAAATAATATTAATATAAAACCAAAAACAAGATCTCCAATAGTAACAATTATGGGTCATGTAGATCATGGGAAAACTTCATTATTAGATTATATTTTTTCTAGTAATATTGCTCTAAAAGAAAATGGTGGAATAACTCAATATATAAATGCTTATGAAATTAAATTTAATAATAAAAATATAACATTTTTTGATACTCCAGGACATAAATCTTTTTCCTCTATGAGGTTAAGAGGAATACAAATTACAGATATAATTATATTAGTTATTGCAGCTGATGACGGAGTCATGCCCCAAACTATAGAAGCAATAAAACATGCAAGAAAAACAAAAGTATCTATTATAGTTGCTATTAATAAAATAGATAAAAAAATTTCAAATTTTAAAAAAATAAAAAGCGATTTAAGTAGGTATGATATTATACCTGAAGAATGGGGTGGAGATAATATTTTTGTTAATGTTTCTGCTAAAACAGGTGAAGGTATTAATGATTTATTAAATGCTATTATATTACAAGCTGAAATATTAGAATTAAAAGCAAATAATAAGGGTATGGCACAAGGTGTTGTTATTGATTCTTATTTAGATAAAGGAAAAGGTCCTATAGCTAATGTCTTAATAAAAGAAGGAATATTAACAAAAGGAAATATAGTATTATGTGGATATACTTATGGAAAAATTAAAGGATTAATTAATTTTAAAGGAGAAAATATACTTCAAGCAGGACCTTCTACTCCTATTAAAATTTTAGGTTTATCTGAAATACCATATGCTGGCGATATTTTAATAGAAGTAAATAATGAAAAAAAAGCTAAAGAAGTAGCATTATATAGAAAAAATAAATATCGTGAAATTAAATTAGAAAAAAAACAAAAACAATTTAAAAAAATATTTTTAGATTTAAACGATAATAACAAAAATATTCATGAAATAAATATCTTATTAAAAGCAGATGTACAAGGTTCTGTTGAAGCTATTAAAGATACATTAATGAATTTATCTAATGAAAAAATTAATATAAAAATTATTCATTCAGGAGTAGGAGAAATTACGGAAACAGATATATCATTTGCTATGGCTAGTAATAAAAATAATGTTATTATTATTGCTTTTAATATTAAAGCAAATAATATTGCCAAAAATTTAATAAAAAAAGAAAAAATAAAAATAAAATATTTTTCTATTATATATAATTTAATAGATGATATGAAAAAATATATAAAAAATCTTTTATTACCAGAATACAAAGAAAAGTTATTAGGATTGGCCGAAGTAAGAAGTATTTTCACTATTCCTAAAATAGGAATTGTAGCTGGATGTATAGTTACATATGGTATTATTAAACGTAATAATTTAATGAAATTATTAAGAGATAAAAATATTATTTATCAAGGAATTCTTGATTCTTTAAGAAGATTTAAAGAAAATGTTAATGAAGTACGTAATGGTATGGAATGTGGAATTAGTATTAAAAATTTTAATAATATGCAAATAGGAGATAAAATAAAAATTTTTGAAAAAACTGAAATTACAAAAAAATAATAATCATAAATTAATTTAATATACTATAAAATATTTAAATGGAGGTTTTTTTGTATCGAAATTTACGTATTTCATATGAATTAAAAAAACAAATAGCAAAAATATTACTAAATAATATTAGTGACATAAGAATAAATAAGTTTAGTACTATTACTGATATACTAATATCAAAAGATTTTTCATATGCAAAAATTTTTATAATGCTATCATATGAAGAAGAAAAAAGAAATAATAAACAAAATTCACTTTATTATTTAAATAATATTTCAGAATATATTAGATATATTCTTAAAAAAAAAATAAATTTACGGAAAATACCAAAACTTAAATTTTTTTTAGATCTTTCTTTAAAAAAAGGAAAATATATTAATAATCTTTTAATTAATATTAAAAAAAATACTTAATTATATAATAAAAATTATGATATAATTAACTATATATGTTAAAAAAAATAAAAAAACGTAATATAAATGGTTTATTATTACTTGATAAATCTATAGGTTTTACATCAAATAAACTTCTTCAAGATATTAAAGTTATTTTTAGGGCAAAAAAAGCAGGTCATACAGGAACTTTAGATCCACTAGCAAGTGGGTTATTGCCTATTTGTTTAGGAGCATATACTAAATTTACTAGTTATTTAATAAATGCAAATAAAATTTATATAGTTACAGCTCTTTTAGGTGAAAAAACTAATACTGGTGATAAAGATGGTATTATTATTCAAAAAAAAGATATTTATGTAAATAAAAAAAATATTATTAAAAAAATAAATTTTTTTAAAGGGAAAAATATACAAATTCCTCCTATGTATTCAGCTCTTAAATATAAAGGTATACCTCTCTATAAATATGCTAGATTAGGAATTAATTTTTCTCATCTAAAAAAAAGAAAAATTTTAATTTATTATATTAAATTACTAAAATTTTATGAAAATAAAATTAAATTAAAAATTAATTGCTCCAAGGGAACTTATATACGTAGCATTATTGATAAATTAGGAGATGAATTAAATTGTGGAGCACACATAATAAAATTACGTAGAATTCAAATATCTCATATTTCTATTTTACATAAAAATGTTATAACAATTGAACAACTAAAAATTTTAATTCAAAATTATAAAAATAATAAACTAAATATTTTTTTAATAGATAAATTATTATTACCAATTAATTATATAATACATTACTTACCTAAATTATATTTGTCATATACTTTGATAAATAATATTAAAAATGGAAAAAAAGTAAAAGTTGTTTCTTTTGTAAAAAAACAAAAAAAATTTCGTATATTTGAAATTAATTCATTTAATTTGATAGGTGTTTGTCAAATTAATAATAAAGGTTATATAACAAAATATAAATTAATAAATTTTATTTAGATTTTATAATTATATTCATTTATAAATAATTTATTGGAGTAAATTATGTATTTTAATAAAGAAAAAAAAGAAAAAATTATAAAAAAATATAAAATGAATCCTAAGGATAAAGGTTCAACAAAAATACAAATAGCTTTATTGACATTTAAAATTAATTATTTACATAAACATTTTCATATACATAAAAAAGATTATCACAGTCGTAGAGGACTTTTACATATGATATCACAACGTAGAAAATTATTAAATTATTTTAAAAAAAAAAAATTACATGATTTTAATATACTAATTAAAGATTTAGGATTGAAAAAATAAATATGTTTTTAATATTATTTATAAATTTTTTAAAATTTAGATTTATCTTAATATTAAATTTTTTTAAAGGATATTTATTTTGTTAAATCCCATTATTCATAGATTTCGTTATGGTAATAATACTGTAACTATTGAAACAGGAATGATAGCTAGACAAGCAACATCAGCTGTAATGGTTAGTATTGACGACACAGCTGTTTTTGTCACAATGGTAGTAGATAAAAAAGTAATACCAGAACAAAATTTTTTTCCACTATCAGTATATTATCAAGAAAAATCATATGCCGCTGGTCGTATTCCTGGTAATTTTTTTCGGAGAGAAGGACGTCCCAGTGAAGGAGAAATATTAATTTCTCGTTTAATAGATCGTCCTATAAGACCTTTATTCAAAAAAGGTTTTTTAAATGAAGTACAAATTATTGCTACTGTCATGTCTGTAAATCCTGAAATTAATCCAGATATTGTTGCTATTATTGGAGCATCTACCGTTTTAAATTTATCTGGCATTCCTTTTAATGGTACATTTGGAACTGCTCGTATTGGTTATATTAATAAGAAATATGTATTAAATCCTAATATAAAAGAAATGCAAAATAGTGAATTAGATTTAATTGTTACTAGTACAAAAAAAGCTATTTTAATGGTAGAAGCAAAATCTAATTTATTAACTGAAGAACAAATTTTAAATGCAATAATATATGGTCATAATAAACAACAAAAATTAATTGATAATATTATTCATTTATCTAATAAGGTTAAAAAAAATAATAAAGAATGGATTTTATATCCTATTAATAAAAATCTTAAACAAAAAATTATTTTTTTATCACAAAAAGATTTAATTAAAGCATATAATATTAAAGAAAAACAAAATAGAATTAATCAAATTGACTTAATTAAATTAAAAATTATTGAATTAATAAAAGAAGAAAAAGAACATGAAAACATACCGATTAATCATATAAATGAAATTTTTTATGAGTTAGAAAAAAAAATAGTACGAGAAAATATTATTAATAAGAATCTTAGAATTGATGGTCGTGAAAATGATATGATACGTAGTTTAGATGTACGTACAGGAATTTTACCTAGAACACATGGTTCGGCTTTATTCACACGCGGAGAAACACAAGCTTTAGTTACGGTAACATTAGGTACTGCTAGAGATGCTCAACCTTTAGATAATTTAATTAATAATAAAATAGATAATTTCTTGTTTCATTATAATTTTCCTTCTTATTCTGTTGGTGAAATTGGTATTATTAGTAATCCTAAAAGACGTGAAATTGGTCATGGTAATTTAGCAAAAAAATCATTAATATCAGTAATGCCTAATATGGATAATTTTCCTTATACAATACGCATTGTATCCGAAATAACAGAATCTAACGGTTCTTCTTCAATGGCTTCAGTATGCGGTGCCTCTTTAGCTATGATGGATGCAGGTATTCCTATAAAAAATGCTGTTGCTGGAATAGCAATGGGTTTAATTAAAGAAAATGATAATTTTATAATATTATCAGATATTTTAGGTGATGAAGATCATTTAGGTGACATGGATTTTAAAGTGGCAGGTACTAAAAAAGGAATTACTGCATTACAAATGGATATGAAAATAGAAGGTATAACTTATAAAATTATGAAATTAGCTTTAAAACAAGCAAAATTAGCTAGATTACATATTTTAGAAATAATGAAACAAGCTATTAGCTTACCTAGAAAAAATATTTCAGAATTTGCACCAAGAATTCATACAATTAAAATCAACCCAGAAAAAATTAAAGATATGATAGGTAAAGGGGGTTCTGTTATTAGAGCTTTAACAGAAGAAACTGATACAATTATCGAAATAGAAGATAGTGGAATTATAAAAATAGCAGCTAAAAATAATGAAAAAATTAAATTTGCAATTCGTCGTATAGAA
This sequence comes from Enterobacteriaceae endosymbiont of Donacia semicuprea, assembly GCF_012570535.1. NCBI lineage: Bacteria > Pseudomonadati > Pseudomonadota > Gammaproteobacteria > Enterobacterales > Enterobacteriaceae > Enterobacteriaceae endosymbiont of Donacia semicuprea. The sequence goes on along the minus strand of NZ_CP046210.1, from coordinate 305,956 downwards.
GAAATTACAGCAGATATAATAATTGGAAAAATTTATAACGGTAAAGTTATTCGTATTGTTGAATTTGGTGCTTTTATTTCTATAGGAAATGGAAAAGAAGGATTAGTACATATTTCTCAAATTGCTAATAAACATGTAAATAAAGTTAGTGATTACTTACAATTATTACAAAATGTAATGGTTAAAGTTATTGAAATTGATAAACAAGGACGAATAAGATTAAGTATTAAAGCTGCTAATAATAAAATTTAATTTTAATAGTTTTTAATAATATTTATTTTTTATAAAAAATTTATTAAAAAAATAATATAAATTATTTAATAATTATATATTCAAAATATAAATAATAATTAATATTTTAATTTATAAAAATTAATTATTAATATTTGTAATTATGTTTAAAAACATAATTACAATTAAATATTTATAATCTTATATATTAGTAATTTTACTTATTATTATATGAATTACTAATTTTTAGTTTTTTAAAAAATATATTTAAGAGGTATACATATTAATGACTAATATTACTTTTGAAAAATTTGGTCTAAATAAGTTTCTTTTAAAATCCTTGAATAATACAGGATATCTAAAACCTTCTCCAATCCAAAAAAAATGTATTCCCTATTTATTATTAGGTAAAGATGTATTAGGAATAGCACAAACAGGCAGTGGTAAAACTGCAGCATTTATATTACCTTTATTAAATAATTTAAATTTATCTAATAAAACAACACAAGTATTAATTTTAACACCTACAAGAGAATTAACTATACAAGTAGCAGAAGCTACATCTATTTTTGCAAAACATATTCATGGTATAAATATTGTACCATTATATGGAGGACAATCATATCATATACAATTAAAAAATTTACGTTTGGGAGTACAAATTATTATAGCAACTCCAGGACGTTTATTAGATCATATTAAAAGAAAAACAGTTAATTTAACAAAATTACGTAGTTTAGTTATAGATGAAGCTGATGAAATGTTAAGAATGGGTTTTATTGAAGATGTAGAAAAAATATTATCTACAATACCTAAAGGACATCAAACATCATTATTTTCAGCAACCATGCCAAAAAGAATAAAAAATATAACTAAAAAATTTATGATTCATCCATATGAAATTTTTATAAAAACAAATATTAAAACTATTCCCGATATTAAACAAACTTATTGGATAATATATGGTAAAAAAATAGAAGCTTTAATGAAATTTTTAGAAACTGAAAATTTTGATGCAGTTTTAATATTTGTTAAAATGAAAACATCAACAATTGAAATATCAGATACATTAAAACAATTTGGTTATAATAGTGCACCATTAAATGGTGATATGAAACAAAATAATAGAGAAAAAACTTTGGAAAAATTTCGAAATGGTAAATTAAAAATTTTAATCGCTACTGATATTGCTGCTAGAGGTTTAGATGTTGATAAAATTAATTTAGTCATAAATTATGATGTTCCTATGGATATTGAATCATATATTCACCGTATAGGGAGAACAGGAAGAGCAGGTAGACAAGGTAAATCTTTAACATTTATCGAATATAGAGAAAAAAGATTACTAAAAAATATTGAACGTAGAATTAAATGCAGTATTAATGAAATATTATTACCAAATTCTCAAATTTTATGTCAAAAAAGACTAGAAAAATTTATTGTAAAAATAAAAGAAGAAATAAATAATATTGATTTAAAAAAATATAAAGATATCTTATCTAAGATAATTACTCAAAGTAATATAAATCAAGAAACATTAATAATTATTTTGTTGAAAATGGCACAAGGGAAAAGACCTTTAATTTTACCTCCTGATTCATTATATGATATAAGAAAAAAATTTTATAAAAAAACAAATTTTATTCAAAATAAGTATATAAAAAAGTATAAAAAAAATCAAAATTATATGGATGTATATCGTATTAATATAGGTAAAAAAGATAATTTAGAAGTTCGTCATATTGTAGGAGCAATTATTAATGAATTTAAAATTAAAAGTAATAATATTGGAAATATTAAATTATTTACTTATTATTCTATTGTAGAATTAAATTCAAAAATTAAAAAAAATATTATTCAATATACTAAAAATATTAAAATCCTAAATAAAAAAATAAATTTTATTTTGATGCCTAAATCTAAAAAATCATTTAAGAATTATAAAAAAATACATAAAATTTAGTAAAAAATTTTTTTATAAAAATTTTATTTAATTAATAAAATATATAAATTTTCAATAAAATATAAGACATGTATTTATCATTTAAAATATTATTTTAAATAAAATAAAAATAATTATAAATATTATAAATTATTATTATTATTTATTTTTATTAATTAAATGAATTTATTTATTAATTTCTTTAATAAAAATTAATAAAAAGATTTATAAAAATTAATTAACCCATTAGTTGAACTATCATATTTATTTACTTTTTTAATATTTTGATTAAAATCATTAAGTATAATATTTGCTACTTTCTTACCTAATTCAACACCCCACTGATCAAAAGAAAAAATATTTAAAATTATGCCTTGCATAAAAATTTTATTTTCATAATAAGAAATTAATAATCCTAAATTATAAGGATTAATTTTTTTTAAAAAAATAGAATTACTTGGATGATTTCCAAAGCAATATTTATATATATTTTTTTGTAATATATATTTATTAGCATTACCAAATGCTAATGTTTTAGTTTGTGCAATATAATTTGCAATAAGTTTATTATGATGTTCTTTAAAAGAATCATTTGAATTATTAACTGAAGCGATAAAATCGCATGGTATTAATTTAGTACCCTGATGTAGCATTTGAAAAAAAGAATGTTGTCCATTAGTACCAATATCTCCCCATATAATAGGACTAGTTTGATATTTTATTTTATTTCCATTTCTATCTATGGATTTACCATTAGATTCCATACATAATTGTTGTAAATATTTTGGAAAAAAACACATATTATTAGAATAAGGAATTATAGCTTCTGTTTCTGTGTTCCAAAAATTACTATACCAAATACTAATTAAAGCCATAATAATAGGAATATTATGATTTATAGGAGTATAAAAAAAATGATTATCCATTTTATTAGCACCGTTTAGTAATTTTTGAAAATTATTAAATCCTATAGATAAGGAAATAGATAATCCTACAGAAGACCATAAAGAAAAACGTCCTCCTATTTCAGATAATAATGGTAAAATATTTTTTTTATCAATACCAAAATTTATTGCAGCATTAATATTATTTGTAACAGCAATAAAATGTTTTGATAATATATTTCTATTAATTTTTGTAAAAATTTTTTTTATAAACCATTTTTTTATGCTTAAAGCATTTGTTATTGTTTCTTGTGTAGTAAAAGTTTTCGATACAATAATAAATAAACTTTCTTCTGGTTTTATTTTTTTAATAATATTAATTAATTGTTCAGAATCAATATTAGATAAAAAAAATAAATTTAGTTTATTTTTATATGATTTTAATGCTTCTGTAACCATTAATGGTCCTAATTCTGATCCACCTATACCTATATTTATAATATTTTTTATTTTTTTATTTGAATAACCTTTCCATTTATTTAAAATAATATTATTAGAAATATTTTTTATTTTTTGTAAAATAAAATTTATATCATCATATATTTTTTTATTTTTTAATAAATAATTATTATTATTTCTTGTTGCTGTATGTAAAACAGAACGATTTTCTGTAACATTAATTTTTTCACCATAAAATAATGCATTAATAAAATCAATATAACCAGTCTCTTTTGCTAAATTAATTAAATATTGTATTGTATTTTTATTAATTATATTTTTTGAATAATCAAAAAGAATTTTATTTTCAAAATTAATCGAAAAATTTGTAAATCTATTTTTATCTTGTTTAAAAAGATGATAAAGATTAATTTTTTTCATTTCTTGTAAATGATTTTGCAAATTTTTCCAAGAAATAGTTTTTGTAGGATTAATATTTTTCATAATATATAAATTATTAGTTATATAAAAATATAGATTTTAAAATAAATAACATTTTTTAAAATAAAATTGTTTTTATTAAAAAAATTATATCATAAATTTTAAATTTATTAAAAATCAATTTTTAATTTATATATAATATAATAATGTATTTAAAATGAGTTTTACTTTATATGATTTTAAGTTATTTAATTATTCCATATAAGTATTTATTTATAAAAAATAAATATACAATTGTTATGCTTCATGGATTATTTGGTAATAAAAAAAGTTTATATTTAATGGGAAAATTTTTAAATAAATATTTAAAATGTCAAATTATATTATTAGATATAAGAAATCATGGTTTATCATCTCATAGTAAAGGGATGGATTATATTTTTTTATCTCAAGATGTTTTAGAAACTTTAAATTTTTTAAATATTAAAAATAATATTATTATTATAGGACATTCTATGGGTGGGAAAATAGCAATGAAACTTACTCAATTTATACCTAATAAAATAAAATTTATTATTATATTAGATATTGCTCCTGTTAAATATAAATATTTTAATAAAAATATTTTTACTATATTTGATATAATATATAAAAAAAATATTTTAATTAAAAAAAAAATTTTTCAAATAATGAAATTATATATTAAAAATTTATATGTAATAAATACATTATTAAAAACATTTCAAAATGGAAAATGGGAATTTAATGTACAAATTTTAAAAAATGAATATAAAAAAATATTAGATTGGAATATAATTCCTAAGTGGAATGGAAATATTTTTTTTTTAAAAAGTGAATTATCAAATTATATAAATTTTATTTATTATAATAATATATTTAGTCAATTTCCTTTTGCTAAAATATATAATATTCCTAATGTTGGGCATTTACTATATATTGAAAATAAAAAATTCATTTTTCATTTTATTTTAAAATTTTTGTTAAAAATAATATTTATCGAGGAAAAATAATAAAAAATGTCAAAAATAGGTATTTTTTTTGGTAGTGATACAGGAAATACAGAAAATGTTGCATTAAAAATACAAAAACAACTAGGCAATAATCTTGCCTCAGTATTTAATATTTCTCAGGCAGAACAAAAGAATATTGAAAAATATAATTATATATTATTTGGAATACCTACATGGTATTATGGAGAAGCTCAGTGTGATTGGGATGATTTTTTACCTATTTTACAAAAAATTAATTTTAAAAATAAAATTATAGGTTTATTTGGTTGTGGTGATCAAGAAGATTATGGAGATTATTTTTGTGATGCAATAAAAATTATTTATAATATAATAAAAAAAAATAAAGCAAAAATTATAGGATATTGGCCTACTCAAGGATATGATTTTTATCATACAAAAAGTTTAAAAAATAAAAATTATTTTTTAGGATTAACTATAGACGAAGATAGACAACCAGAATTAACAAATTCACGCATTATAACTTGGACAAAACAAATATATAAAGAATTTCAAATATAAAATTATAAAATCAATTATATTAATATAATTGATTTTATTTTTTAATTTTTAAAAATATTAATTATTATTTTTTAATGATACAATTCTATTAAAAATAATTTTATTTGAATATTTATTATCTAAATAATAATATCCTTCTCTTTCAAATTGAAAATGTTTATTTTTGTTATTTTTTAGTAAATTTTTTTCTATAAAACCATTATATACTAACATTGATTTTTTATTTAGAATAGAAAAAATATTATCATAATTATTAATATTTTTTTTTGTAAATAAAATTTCATATAAATGAAAAAAAGCTGAAATTGAATAAGAACAAGATATCCAATGTATAATTCCCTTTATTTCTTGTTTTTTATTGATTTTTATTCCTAATGTATTTTTATAATAATTACAATATACACAAATAATTTTTTCATTTTTATCTTTAATTATTTTTTTTGCTTTAATTATAAAAGCATATCTTAAACGTACTTTTTTCCCAAGAATAAGTCTTTTATAATGTTTTTTTTCTTTTTCGGAAAAATCTAAAATATCTATATATATTTCTTTAGTAAAATAAATATTTTTATATCCCATATTTAAATTATTTGGATGATTAGGAATAGATAATTTTATTTTTTTTTTTGTAGGAAAATTATCAATAATTATTTTTAAAGGACGTAAAATGGCCATAGTTCTAGGTACTGTCTTATTTAATTCTAATTTTATACAAGATTCTAAAAAAGATTTTTCAATAATATTATTTTGTTTTGTTACACCTATACGATAACAAAAATTTTTTAAAGAAGAAGCAGTATATCCTTTTCTTCTTAAACCAGAAATAGTTAATAATCGAGGATCATCCCAACTTTTTATAATTTTTTTTTTTATTAATAAATTAATTTTTCTTTTTGAAGTTATATTATGTTCTATTTGTAATTTTGAAAATTCATATTGTTTTGGATAAAATCCTATACTAATATTATTTAATATCCAATTATATAATTTTCTATTATCCTGAAATTCTAACGTACATAAAGAATGTGTAATACCTTCTATTGCATCAGAAATACAATGACTAAAATCATAAGTAGGATATATACACCATTTTGTTCCAGTTTGATGATGTTTTTTGAATTTAATTCTATATAATACAGGATCTCTCATTACAATTATTTTTGATTTCATATTAATTTTTGCACGTAAAGACATACTACCTTCAGGAAAATAACCTAAACTCATTTTTTTAAATAATTCTAAATTTTCTTCTTTTGAACGATTTCTATATGGACTATTTTTGCCAGGTATTAATAATGTTCCTCTATAATCTTTAATATCTTTAATATTTAATTCATCAACATAAGCTAAATTTTTATTAATTAATTCTATAGCATATTTATACATTATATTAAAATAATTTGAAGAATATTTAATTTCTTCATTCCATTTAAATCCTAACCATTTTAAATCTTTTATAATAGATTGAATATACTTAACATTTTCTGTAGAAGGATTAGTATCATCAATTCTTAAAAAACATTTTCCTTTATAATGTTTAGCTATTAAAAAATTTAAACAAATAGATTTTATATGACCTATATGTAGGTATCCATTTGGTTCAGGTGGAAATCTAGTACAAATCATATTATATTTTTTTTTTTTTATATCTTTTTCTATAATTTTAAAAATAAAATTATTTTTATAATAATTATACATTTTTTATTTTAATCCTTTTTCTAAAATTAATTTAAAATATTAATTTTTATAAATAAATTAGTTGACGTTATACTTGATTATTTACATAATATAAGAATAATTATTGGCTACGTAGCTCAGTTTGGGTTAGAGCACAGCACTCATAACGCTGAGGTCATGGGTTCAATTCCCATCGTAGCTAAATAAAATAATTTATTTTTGCGGAAGTGGCGGAAATTTGGTAGACGCACCAGATTTAGGTTCTGGCTATTTAATAAATATAATACGAGTTCGAGTCTCGTCTTCCGCAAAATATAAAAATTGGGGTATAGCCAAGTGGTTAAGGCACCGGTTTTTGATACCGGCATCCCTGGTTCGAATCCAGGTACCCCAGATTAATTTATTATGTTAATTTTATTAAAATTTTGTATAAAAATAATTTATTATAATCTAATTATGTTAAATAACAAATTATATATTAAAACTTGGGGCTGTCAAATGAATGAATATGATTCTTCTAAGATAGCTGATATTATGAAAAAAGAATTAAATTGTAAAATTACTAAATTTGCTCAAAATGCAAATATCTTAATATTAAATACTTGTTCTATTAGAGAAAAAGCACAAGAAAAATTATTTCATCAATTAGGAAGATGGAAAAATTTAAAAAAAAATAATCCTGAAATTATAATTGGAGTTGGTGGTTGTGTAGCTTCTCAAGAAGGTGAAAAAATATTAAGAAGAGCACATTATGTAGATATTATTTTTGGCCCCCAAACTTTTCATAAATTACCTAGAATGGTATATAAAGTACATAAATTTAAAAAATATTTAATTGATATAAGTTTTCCAAAAAACGAAAAATTTAAATTTTTTCCTCCTAAAAAAACAACAGATGTAAGTTCTTTTATTTCAATTATTGAAGGTTGTAATAAATATTGTACATATTGTATAGTTCCATATACTAGAGGAAAAGAAATAAGTAGACCTTATAAGGATATAATTTTAGAAATTAAAAATTTATCTTTACAAGGAGTTAAAGAAATACATTTACTGGGGCAGAATGTTAATTCTTATAATTATAAAGATATTAAAAAACAAGATTATTGTAATTTTACAAAATTATTACAAATGATATCTAAAATAGAAAACATAAAAAGAATTAGATTTACTACAAGTCATCCACAAAATTTTTCTAATGAATTAATTAATATATATAAAAAAATTCCTCAATTAGTAAATTTTTTACATTTACCAGTACAAAGTGGTTCTGATAGAATTCTTTCATTAATGAAAAGAAGATATAATGTTAGTGATTATATTGAAATTATAAATAAACTTAAAAATATTAGACCTAATATTCAAATTAGTTCAGATTTTATTGTTGGTTTTCCTGGTGAAACTAGAAAAGATTTTTATGATACTATTTCATTAATTTTAGATATTGATTTAGATATGAGTTTTAGTTTTATTTATTCTTCTAGACCTGGAACTCCAGCTAGTAAAATGAAAGATAATGTAAGTATAAGTGAGAAAAAAGAAAGATTATATTTATTACAATATTATTTAAAACAACAGACTAAAAAATTTAGTTTAAAAATGATAAATACAATACAAATTATATTAGTAGAAGGGATATCTATTCAAAATAATCAATATTTTGGAAAAACAGAAAATAATAGGACTGTGTTTTTTATAAGTAATAATAATTATATTGGTAAATTTATAAATGTAAAAATTATTGATTCTTATTTATATTCTTTATATGCAATATTTATTTCTATTTGTAAAAACTAATTTTTTATTTAGGATTTTATGAAATCAAAAATTCTTTTAAATTATTATAATTATTGTAAAAATAATTATAATTTACCAACAAAAAATGAAATTTTTTATTGGTTAAATATTATTTTTAAAAAAAAAAATATTAAAAATGTTAAAAATATTGAAATAACTATTTCTATAGTCACAAAAAATATTATTGAAAAACTTAATAAAAAATATTTAAAAATATCTAAACCTACTAATGTTTTATCTTTTTTATTAGAAAATAATTTTTTAAAAAAAAAATTATTAGGAGATATTATCTTATGTAAAGAAATTATTGAATATGAATCTATTTTACAAAAAAAAGCATTAAAATTTCATTACACTCATATTATTATACATTCAGTTTTACATCTATTACAATATGAACATAAAAATTTTCAAGAAGCAAATTTAATGGAATTAGAAGAAATTAATATACTTAAATTACTTGGATATAAAAATCCATATTTATAAAAAATTTTAATAAAATTAAAATATATAATAATAAATTTTTTTTTTAAAATAATTTTTATTTTTTTTAATAATTTTGTAAATAAAAAATGCAGGAATTATTTTTATATGAAAAAAGAATATTCTCCTAAAGAAGTAGAATCTTATGTTCAAAAAAAATGGGATTTAAATAATACTTTTAAAGTAACAGAAAATTATAATAAAGAAAAATTCTATTGTTTATCAATGTTACCATATCCATCGGGTAAATTACATATGGGTCATGTACGTAATTATACAATAGGAGATGTTATTGCTAGATATCAACGTATGTTAGGTAAAAATGTTTTACATCCCATTGGATGGGATGCTTTTGGTTTACCAGCTGAAATAGCTGCTTATAATAATAATGTATCTCCTAATATTTGGACTAAAAATAATATTTTATATATGAAAAAACAACTAAAATTATTAGGATTTAGTTTTAATTGGGATAGAGAAATTACAACATGTAATCCTGAATATTATCATTGGGAACAATGGTTTTTTTTAAAATTATATAAATTAGGATTAGCGTATAAAAAAAATTCTTTAGTAAATTGGTGTCCTACTGATAAAACAGTATTAGCTAATGAACAAGTTATAAATAATTCTTGTTGGAGATGTCATAGTTTTGTTAAAAAAAAATGGATTAAACAATGGTTTTTAAAAATTACTTCTTATAATGAAGAATTATTAAATTATTTAAAAAAATTAAATAATTGGCCTAATAAAGTTAAAAATATGCAAAAAAATTGGATAGGTAAAATAAAAGGAGTAGAAATTCTTTTTAAAATTTTTAATACTAATTTAAAATTCAATGTTTTTATAGAATCTAAATATCAATTTATAGATATAAGTTTTATAAAAATTTTATATAATCATCCTATATGTAAAAAATTTATTAAAAATAAAGAAATTAAAAAATTTATTAAAAAATGTGAATTTTTTTTTTCTAATGAAAAAAATTTATCTTTTCCTATTCATAACATAAAATGTATTAATAGTTTATTATTTGCTGAAAATATTTTTACAAAAAAAAAAATACCAATAATAATTGTAAATTATTTATCTAATATTTATGAAATAAATGCTACTATTGGTATACCAAAGTATGATAAAAAAGATTTTTTATTAGCACAGCAATGTAATATATTAATTATAAATAAAAATAAAGTATTTAATTTTAATAAAAATAATAAATTTAATAATAAATTATTATTTAATAACTTAATTAAAAAAAAAATAGCATTTTATAAAAAATATTATCATTTAAAAGATTGGAGTATTTCAAGACAACGTTTATGGGGGACCCCTATTCCTATTATTATAAAAAATAATGGGGATTTTATTCCTTTTAAAAAAAAAGATTTACCTCTTATTTTTCCTACAAATTTTTTTAATGAAGATATAAAAGAAAATTATAATGAAAAAATAAAAAAAAATTTAAAATGGTTTCAATATAATAAAAATGGAATAAAAGGACAAATAGAAACTGATACATTTGATACTTTTATTGAATCTTCATGGTATTATGTTAGATATACATGTCCTCATGATAATAATAATATGTTAGATAAAAAAAAAGCAAAATATTGGCTACCTATAGATCAATATATTGGAGGAATAGAACATGCAACAATGCATTTAATATATTTTCGTTTTTTTCATAAATTAATGAGAGATATAGGTTTACTAGATACTGATGAACCAGTGAAAAAATTACTGTGTCAAGGAATGGTTTTAGCTGATTCTTACTATTATATAGATAAAAATAATAAATATAATTGGGTTTCATCAAAAAATATTATTTTTAAAAAAGATAATAATATTATAAATATTTTTGATAATAAAGGAAGAAAATTAATATATAATGGTATGATAAAAATGTCTAAGTCTAAAAATAATGGTGTAGATCCTAAAGATATTATTCAAAAATATGGTGCTGATACTTTACGTCTTTTTATTATGTTTGCAGCGCCTCCTACTATGTCTTTAGAATGGAAAGAATCAGGTATTAAAGGAATGTCTAGATTTTTAAAAAAATTATGGAGATTTATTTACCAATATAAAAAATTAAATTATGATTATAAACAAATTAATAAAAAATATTTTTTATTTAATGAATATAATAAAAAACAATTAATAATAAAAAACTATATAAATGAAACTATTATAAAAGTAACAAATAATTTTGAAACAACTCAAGTTTTTAATACAATTATATCATCTATAATGATCTTAGTTAAGAAATTTATTCAATATAAAATATCTAATAAAATAGATTATCTTATTATTTATAATGGATTATTAATAGTAATAAAGATTCTATATCCTTTTACACCACATTTTTGTTTTATATTATGGAAATATATAGGAAAAAATACTGATATAGATTATGAATCATGGCCAATAATTGAAAATATTGATACTAAATTATTTGATACTTTTAATATTGTAATTCAAATTAATGGTAAAAAAAAATATAATCTTTCAATTCCATTAAAATATAAAAAAAAAGAAAATAATATTAAAAAATATATTTTATTACATAATAAAATATCTAAATTTTTAAAAAATATTATAGTTATAAAAACAATTTATGTACCACATAAATTATTTAATATAGTTACAAAAAAAATATAAATATATATTAATTTTAAAATTAATTTTGCATAAAAACGGATACAATGTTATTAAATAATTTTTATAAAAAAATTTATAATAAAAAATTTTTTTGTTATATTATAGCAGGAGATGAGTTATTTTTTATAAAAAAAAATATAAATTTGTTATTTCATAAATTTTTAAAATTAAAATTTATTAAAAATAATGTTATTATTGTAGATAAAAATTTTATTTGGGATTATATTTTTTCTAAATTTTCTATACATGATATTTTTTATGAAAAACAAATTATACATTTAATTTTTTTAAATATAAATATATTTTTAAAATTTATGAAAAATTTAATATTTTTAATAAATTTAACAGATAAAAATAATATATTAATTATAGAAATTCATAATAATATAAATTTATATATAGAAAAAATAATAAAAAATATTATAAATAATAAATTTTCTATATTTATAAAATGTAATAAATTAAATAATATAGAATTTATTAACTGGATTAATTATTGTTTTCAAAAAATAAATTTACCAATAAATAAAAATATTTATAATGTATTACAAAATTATTTTTCTAATAATTTAATTTTATTAGATCAAATAATAAAAAATATTTCTTTACAAAAAAAAAACAAAAATTTTTCTCCTTTATCAATTATATATAGTAATATAAATAATTTTATATTAATTAAAGAAAATAATTTAATTAATTCTCTTTTAACAGGAAATATAGAAAATAGTATTAACATAATTAAATACATGAAATATATTCAACAAAATCCATTTTTAGTTTTAAATAAATTACAAAAAAATATTTTTTTACTTTTAAAATTATATAGAAATCTTAAAAAAAATTCTTTAGATATAGTTTTTAAAAAAAATAAAATAATATCTATAAAAAAAAAAAATTGTTTTAAAATATCATTAAAAAAAATTAATTATAAAAAATTATATTTAATAATTAAATTATTATTAGAAATTGAAATAAATATTAAAAGTTTTATAATATCTAATTATATAGATGAATATTTTTGGATTGATTTAGAAAGGTTAGCTTTTTTATTTTTATAAATATCTAAAATATTACAGGTTATAAATCACTAATGAATATAAAGTATAATTTTTTAAAAAAAAACGAAATAAAATCAAAAATATTTTTACAAAGAATAAAATTTTCAATAAAAACATTCTTAATATTAATAATCATTTTAATATATAATTTATATTATTTACAAATTAGATCTTATAAAAAATATAAATTACAAGCAGAATTAAATTATACTAATTTTTTTTTTTAAAACCTAATAGAGGATTAATTTATGATAGAAATGGGATAATTTTAGCTAAAAATATAATTTTTTATCGTTTAAAAATAAAACCTGATAAGAATAATATTTTTTTTAAAAATCTTATAACTTTGCAAAAATTATTAAAATTAAAAAATAATAAATATAATATTATTAATATTTTTAATAAAAAAATTAAAGATAATAATTATACACCATTTACATTAAAATTTAATTTAAATAATGTACAAATGTCAAAATTTTTAGTTAATAAATATAAATTTCCTCAAATATCTTTGATATATTGTCAAAAACGTTTTTATCCTCATGGTAATATATTTGCTCATTTAGTTGGTTATACTAAATTATATAATAATAAAAAAAAAATTTTTTTCAAAAATATAAATCTTATAAAAAAATATATTAAAAATCACCCAATTGGTGTTAGTGGTATTGAAAAATATTATGAAGATTTATTATATGGTAATTTAGGTTACCAAAAAATTGCTACAAATAATAAAGGTGAATATAAATATAAAATTTGTAAAAAAAATGCATATACGGGAAGTGATATTTTTTTAACAATTGATTTTTCTTTACAAAAATATATTTATTCTTTAATGACTAATATTAAAGGTGCTGTTATTGTTAGTAATCCCAGAAATGGTGATATTTTAGCTATGGTATCTACACCTAGTTATGATCCTAATTTATTTATTAATAGTTTTAAAAATCAAAACTTAAATATTTTATTAAAAAATAATAATCATCCATTAGTTAATAGAGTTATTCAAGGAATATATCCTCCGGCTTCTACTGTAAAACCATACTTATCTTTAGTTGCATTAGATTTAAATTTAATAGATGAAAATACAATTTTATTTGATCCTGGATTTTGGAAAATTCCTAAAGTTAATCAAATTTATAAAGATTGGAAAAAAAATGGACATGGTTACTTAAATATTACAAAAGCTTTACAAGAATCATCTGATTCTTTTTTTTATCAACTGTCCTATAATATAGGTATTAATAAAATTCATCAATGGATGACTAAATTTGGTTATGGTAAATTAACAAATATTGATTTATTTAATGAAAAACTAGGTAATATGCCTACTAAAAAATGGAAATTTAATAATATACAAGTTCCTTGGTATTTAGGAGATACTATTTCAGTTGGAATAGGACAAAGTTATTGGAATGCTACACCTATACAAATACATAATGCATTGATTATTTTAATAAATAATGGTATTAGTAAAAATCTCCATATTTATAAAAAAAGAAAATTAAATAATATTTTTTATTATTATTCGAAACCAAAAGATAAAAAAATAATAAATTTACCTTTAAAATATTGGAATATAGTAAAATTAGGAATGTACAATGTAGCTAATAAAAAAAAAGGTACTATGTATAAATATTTTTCTTCAGCACGCTATCATATAGCTGCAAAAACTGGTACAGCTCAAGTATTTAATTTAAAAAATTTAAAAAAATATAATATTAAAAAAATAAAAAAAAAATTAAGAGATCATAAACTTATAATATCGTTTGCTCCTTTCGAAAATCCTAAAATAGCTATTACAATTATTATAGAAAATAGTGATAATAGTATTTCAATAGGTTATATTACAAGAAAAATTTTTGATTATATTTTTGAACATAAAAAAGAATTTTTAATTTAAAATGTAGATTAATTATATAATTATAATTTATTATGAAAAAAAAAAATTTAAAATATTTTATAAATTCTGTTTTACATATAGATATTATTTTATTGATATTAATTATATTAATTTCAGCAATAAGTTTTTTTATAACATGGAGTATATCAGAAACTTTTAATTATAATTTAATAAAACATAAGTTAGTACAATTATTAATAGGTTTTATAATTATGATAATAGCTTCGCAAATTCCTCCTAATCTTTATAAAAAATATTCTTTTATATTTTATTTATTTTCTATTTTTTTGTTAATAATGGTAAATTTTTTTGGTTATACAACAAAAGGCGCAAAAAGATGGTTAAATATTAGTTTTATTAAATTTCAACCTTCGGAAATATCTAAAATATCAGTTCCTTTAATTGTTACTCAAATTTTAAATAAAAATAAATATCCTATTAATATAAAAATATTTTTTGAAATAATTATTCTAATTTTAATACCAGTTCTATTAGTTGCAAAAGAACCAGATTTAGGTACTGCTATTTTAATCAGTCTTTCTGGTCTTATTATGTTATTTTTAGGAGGATTATCTTGGGAAATTATAATAAAAAGTATAATAACATTTATTATATCTATTCCTTTTACGTGGATTTTATTATTACATGATTATCAAAGAGAAAGAATGTTTATGTTAACAAAAATTAATTATGATGTATTAGGAAAAGGTTATCATATTTTTCAATCTAAAATATCAATTGGTTCTGGAGGAATATTAGGTAAAGGTTGGAAAAATGCAACTCAAGCACAATTAAATTTTTTACCAGAAAAACATACTGATTTTATATTTTCTGTTTTAGCTGAAGAATTTGGTTTTATAGGAATATTACTTTTTATTATTTTATATATGTCATTAATAATAAGAGGTATATATTTATCATTAAATTGTAAAAATATTTTTAATAAAATGTTAATTGGTGGAATAATATTAGTATTATTTTTATGTGTATTTATTAATATGAGCATGGTTAGTGGGTTATTACCAGTTGTTGGTATTCCTTTACCATTAGTTAGTTATGGAGGTACTTCTTTTGTAGTTGTTATGACTAATTTTGGTATTATAATGTCTATGTATACATATGATTTTAATAAAAAATATAAAATATAATATATTTATAAAAATTATTATTAAATAGGATTCTAATAATGAAAAAAGTATTTAACTTTAGTCCTGGTCCCGCTGCATTACCTTATGAAGTATTAAAAAAAGCACAAAATGAATTTACAAATTGGAATAATTTGAATATTTCTGTTATGGAAATTAGTCATCGTAATAATGAATTTATTAAATTAATGATAGATATAAAAAATAATTTACGTGAATTAATGAATATACCCTTAGAATACGAAATATTATTTTGTCAAGGTGGAGCTAGAACACAATTTTCAGCTATACCTATGAATTTATTATCTTATAATGAAACAGCTGATTATATTAATATTGGTCATTGGTCTAATCAAGCTATAAAAGAAGCAAAAAAATACTGTAAACCTAATATAATTAATCCTGTAAAAAAAAAAAATGGAAAATATTATATAAAAAAAATAAAAGATTGGGATTTAAATAATAATACAAAATATGTTCATTATTGTCCTAATGAAACTATAGAAGGAATTGCAATAAATGAAGAACCTAAATTAAAAAATAAAATTATTATAGCAGATTTATCATCCTCTATACTTACACAAAAAATAAATATTCAAAATTATGGAATGATATATGCTAGTGTTCAGAAAAATATAGGTCCTGCAGGTTTAACTATTATTATTATAAAAAAAAATTTAATAATAAATAATATTAATAAAAAACGTAAAGAATTACCTTCAGTATTAGATTATCAAATTATTTCTCAACATGATTCAATGTTTAATACTCCTCCTACATTTTCTTTATATTTATCCGGATTAGTATTAAAGTGGTTGAAAAAAAAAGGTGGAATAAAATATATTAGTAAAATAAATAAAAAAAAAGCACAATTATTATATTCAACTATAGATAATAGTAATTTTTATATAAATAAAATAGATAAACAAAATAGATCTATAACAAATGTTGTTTTTCACTTAAAAAACCCTAAAAAAGAAAATATTTTTTTAAAAAAAGCACAAGATATTGGATTAATTTATCTTAAAGGACATAAAATAATAGGAGGAATTAGAGCATCAATATATAATGCTATGCCTATAGAAGGAGTTGAAAAACTAATAAATTTTATGAATAATTTCGAAAAAATGTATTCATAAATGTTATGATTATTTTAAATTTAATTTAAAAATTATATTATGAAAAATATTTTAGTTTTAAAACCTATAGAAAAAATTCAAGGTTCTATAATATTACCTGGATCAAAAAGTATTTCTAATAGAGTATTATTATTAGCTTCCTTAGCTAAAGGTAATACTAAATTAATAAATTTACTTAATAGTGATGATGTTAATTACATGTTAAAAGCATTAAAGTTATTAGGTATAAAATTTTTATTATCAAATAATAAAACAATATGTAAAATTACAGGGAATAATGGAATTATTAATCCACAAAAAAAATTAAAATTGTATCTTGGTAATGCTGGTACAGTAATAAGACCTTTAACTGCTTTACTTTCATTAAATAAAAAATGTGATATTATTTTAACTGGTGATCCACGTATGAAAGAAAGGCCTATTAAACATCTTGTAGATACTTTAACAAATTGTGGAGCTATTATAAAATATTTAAAAAATATAAATTTTCCTCCTATACAGATAAAAGGAGGTTTTAAAAACATTAAAAATATTAAAATAGAAGGTTCTATATCAAGTCAATTTTTAACATCTTTATTACTAATTAGTCCTCTAATAAAAAAAGATATTTCAATTATTATAAATAGTAATTTAGTATCAAAACCGTATATCGATATAACAATTAAATTAATGAAAGTTTTTGGAGTAAATGTACAAAATAATAATTATAAACATTTTAAAATTTTAGGCAAACAAAGTTATATTTCTCCTGGAGAATATCTTATAGAAGGAGATGCATCTTCTGCATCATATTTTTTATCTGCAGCAGCTATTAAAGGAGGGACAGTAAAAATCAAAAATATTACTAAAAATAGTATACAAGGAGATATAAAATATGCAAATGTTTTAAAAAAAATGGGTGCCATTATACATTATGGAAAAAATTATATTAGTTGTACTAAAAACATTTTAAAATCCATAAATATGGATATGAATCATATCCCAGATGTAGCTATGACCATAGCTGTTACTAGTTTATTTGCAAATGGAATTACAACTATTAAAAATATATATAATTGGCGTGTCAAAGAAACTGATCGTTTAAAAGCAATGTCTAATGAATTAAAAAAAACAGGAGCAAAAATTATCACAGGTAAAGATTATATTATAATTACTCCTCCTAAAAAAATAAAAAAAATTATTGTTGAAACTTATAATGATCATCGTATTGCTATGTGTTTTTCTTTATTAGCACTTTCAAATAATTCTGTAAGTATTATTAATCCTAAATGTACAAATAAAACATATCCTAATTTTTTTAAAGAATTACAAAAAATAAGTTTTTATAATAGTAAAAATAATAAAGAAAAATAATTTAAATATTTGTTAATAAGAATATTTAAAAAATTTATATATGTAGTTGCAGAAAAATATTATTAATGTTAACTTTAAAATAAATTATATTTTATATAATTAAATTAACTTATATATTTCATTTCATTCTCATATAAGGATTATATGAGTTTTTTAAAAAATAATACTAAATATGATTTAAGTATATATTTTTAATAAATATTTAAAAGTTACTAATATGAGTGAATGTTTTACTGAATTATTTGAAAAATCATTAAAAAATAAAATTATTAATTTAGGATCAATAATTACTGGTACTGTTATTTCTATTGAAAAAGATGTTGTTTTAGTGGATGCTGGATTAAAATCAGAATCTTTTATTCCTATTACTCAATTTAAAAATTCTCAAGGTGATATTGAAATAAAAATAGGAGATAAAATTGATGTTGCATTAGATTCCATAGAAGATGGATTTGGTGAAACCATACTTTCTAGAGAAAAAGCTAAAAGGCATGAAGCTTGGTTAATATTAGAAAAAGCAAATTTAAAAAATGATAATATTAAAGGAATTATTAATGGAAAAGTAAAAGGTGGTTTTACTGTAGATCTTTATGGTATTAGATCTTTTTTACCAGGTTCTTTAGTAGACATTAGACCAATTAGAGATACTTCTCATTTAGAAGGGAAAGAACTAGATTTTAAAGTTATCAAACTAGATAGAAAACGTAATAATGTTGTTGTATCTAGAAAATCAGTAATAGAATTAGAAAATAGTGCTGAAAGAAATCAATTACTTAATACTATATATGAAGGAATGGAAATAAAAGGTTTAGTTAAAAATCTTACTGATTATGGAGCTTTTGTAGATTTAGGAGGAGTAGATGGATTATTGCATATTACAGATATGGCATGGAAAAGAGTAAAACATCCTAGTGAAATTGTTAGTATTGGAGAAGAAATCTTAATAAAAATATTAAAATTTGATAAAGAAAAAACTCGTGTTTCATTAGGATTAAAACAATTAGGAGAAGATCCTTGGGTTTCTATATCTAAACGTTATCCTGAAAATAGTACATTAGTCGGTCGTGTTACTAATTTAACAGATTATGGTTGTTTTGTTGAAATTATAGAAGGAGTAGAAGGATTAGTACATATATCAGAAATGGATTGGACAAATAAAAATATACATCCTACTAAAGTAGTAACTGTTAATGATAAAATAAAAGTTATGGTATTAGATATTGATGAAGAAAGAAGGAGAATTTCTTTAGGAATTAAACAATGTACTTTAAATCCATGGTTAGAATTTTCAAAAAATTATAATAAAGGAGATCATGTAGAAGGAAAAATAAAATCAATAACAGATTTTGGTATTTTTATAGGTTTAATTGGAGGAATAGATGGTTTAGTTCATTTATCTGATTTATCATGGATAAATAATGGTGAAAATGAAGTATATAAATATAAAAAAGGTGAAAACATTACAACTATGGTTTTACAAGTAGATCCAGAAAGGGAAAGAATTTCTTTAGGAATTAAACAATTAATAGAAGATCCTTTAAATTTTTATTTAAAAAAACAACAAAAAAATCATAAAGTGAAAGGAACTATTACTAGTAAAGATATTAAAAATATTAAAATAAAATTAAATAACGGTATATTAGGTAATATTAAATTATCTGAATATAAAAATTATAAAATTGAAAATATATTAAAATATCTTAAAATAGGACAAAATATAGAAGGAAAAATAAATAATATTGACCGTAAAACTAGAATAGTGAATATTATTATTAATATGAAGACATTAGAAAATAAAATTATTAAAAAAAATAATAATACTAAAAATAGTAATTTTTCTAACGCAATGACAGAGGCTTTTAAAGCAGCTAAATGTGAATAATAATTTTTTTATTTAACAAAAATTTAAATTAAGTAATTTTAAAAAATTTAAAAATATTTTTTAATATATTTTTTTTGTATAAAATATATAAACAGTAATTCATATGAAATATATATCTATACCCGTAACAAATTTTAAACAAAATTGTTATTTAATATGGTGTAAAAAAACATTAAAGGCAGCTATTATTGATCCCGGTGGTGAATATCAAAAAATTATAAAAATTATAAGCATATATAAAGTAAATATAAGAAAAATATTAATAACTCATTGTCATTTAGATCATATTGGTGCAGCTGATATATTATCTAATTTTTATCAAATACCTATTTTAGGACCACATAAAAAAGATATTTTTTGGTTAAAAAATATAAAATTACAAAATAAAATTTTTCAACTACCAAAATGTATATTTAAAAATAATATATGGTTAAAAAATAATCAAATTGTAAATATAGGTAAAGTTATTTTTAAAATATATCATTGTCCCGGTCATAGTCCTGGTCATATTATTTTTTTTAATAAATTAAATAATATTTTAATATCAGGAGATATTATTTTTAAAAATAACATAGGAAGAACAGATTTACCAAAAGGTAATTTTCATATTTTAATGAATTCTATTCAAAAAAATATAATTCCATTAGGAATAAATAATATAATTTTACCTGGACATGGGAAAAAAACAATAATTTATAAAGAAATTATCAATAATAATATTATATATAAAAAATAAAACTAACTATTTAAAATTTATTTTTTGTAAAATTAAAAAATTAAAAATAGTTAGTTAAAATATTTATTTTTCCATTATTAAAAATTATAAGTTATACCTATACCTAAAAGATTTCCATTAAAAATTCTATTACTTTTAATATATTCATTACTTAATAAACTAATACGATAACCTACATAAGCAGAAAAATTTTTACTAAATTTATAAATTGTATTAATTAAAATATATTTTGATAAATCTATATTACCACCAGCATAATTAACTCCAGGAGGAATATCATATCCTTGTGATTGTGTGTATGATATAGTAGTTCTTAAATTATCATCAAATTTATATTGTCCAACAATTTCTAAATTTTTAATTTTATGAGCAAATAAATTTTCATAATAATCCATATATTTTAATCCATTATAAGAACCACTAAAAACTGCTGCTAAATAAATATTATTTTTTTGATATTTAGCTCCGATTGAATAAGTATTAATATCTTTATTTTTGTTATTAAAATTTTTATCAGCATTAGAGAAAACTTTTTTATCTTTATTAATTATATTTAAAAAATTAAAATAAGCTCCTGAAATACTTACTCCTGTATTTCCTAATTTATAACTAATAGAAGTACCCCATCCTTTTCTATTATTTTCTAAATAATTTTTATTATTATTATCATAATTTTGATCAGAATTTTTATATTGTAAAGCAAAATCTAATCCTTTCATTAATCCAAAAAAATTTCTATTTCTATATGTTAGAAGATTATTAGTTCTGCCAAACATAAAATAATCATTCTTATCATACATAAAATTTTTTTCAAAAAAAGAATTTTTTTTCATATAAGAAGTTACGTCATATAATATACCATAATTTCTTCCATAATCTATAGAATTATTACCATGATTAAAAATTATACCTATAAATCCTAAATGAATTGATGGATGAATATTTTTACTGGTTTCAACTTCATTTATTGGTAAACTATATTCTAATTGTGCATAACCATAAATATCATCAAATATATGGGTAACTCCTTTAATACCTAGAATAACATTTGATGCAGTATCTCTATATTTTTCAGAAACTTTAACATTATTTTTAGAAACACTATTTTTAAGTTCTAAAAATCCGTATAAATCTATTTTTTGTCCATTATTGTTATAAATTTCACTAGCGTTAACAACGCTTATTGATAGTACAAAAGGTATTAAAATTTTAAATATATTAAATTTCATATTTTTTATCCTGATTAATAAAATTATTATTCATTGATATAAATTAAAAATTTATTATTTTTTATATTTATAAAAAATTTTTAAAATTTAGCATTATATGGAGTTCTTGGAAATGGTATAACATCTCTAATATTATATAAACCAGTAATATAAGATATTAATCTTTCAAAACCTAAACCAAATCCGGAATGAGGAACAGTTCCATATTTTCTTAAATCACGATACCACCAATAATCATTTTGATTAAGTTTAAATTCTTTTAATCTTTTATCAAATATTTCTATTCTATTTTCTCTTTGAGAACCTCCAATAACTTCTCCAATATCTGGTAATAATAAATCCATTGATGCTACAGTTTTTTCATCATTATTTAAATACATATAAAAAGCTTTAATTTTTTTAGGATAATTATATATTATTATAGGATTGTTAAAATATTTATTTGTTAGATATTTTTCATGTTCTATAAAAAGATCTTCTCCCCATTTTATGGGGTTAGAAAATTTTTTTTTACAATTTTTTAAAATTTCTATAACTTTAGTATATTTAATTATAATAAATTTATTTAATAAAATTTTATTAATTTTAATAAATAAATTATTTTCTGTTTTTTTAGATAAAAAAGAAATTTCATTTTCATGATAATGTAAAATATATTTACAAATATTTTTTAACATTTTTTCTGCAAATTTTATAAGATTTTTTAAATTCGTAAATGCTATTTCTATTTCTAACATCCAAAATTCAGCTAAATGACGTTTAGTATTAGAATTTTCTGCTCTAAAAGTGGGACCAAATGTATAAACTTTAGACATAGAACAAGCATATGTTTCTAAATTTAATTGTCCTGAAACAGTTAAAAATGATTCTTTTCCAAAAAAATCGTTTTTATAAAAATCTTTTTTATTTTTTTTATATTTTAAATTTACAAAATCTAGAGTAGATACTTTAAACATTTTTCCAGAACCTTCAGTATCTAAAGTAGTAATTAAAGGAGTATTTATCCAAAAAAATTTTTTTTTATTTAAAAAATTATGTATATATAATGCTATATTATGTCTAATTCTAGTAATACTACTGATTATTGTAGTTCTAGAACGTAAATGACATACTTCTCTTAAATATTTTAAACTATGTTTTTTAGGTGAAATGGGATATTTTCCTGGATTCTTAACCCATCCTGTAATTTTTATTTTTAAAGCATGTATTTCATATTTTTGTATTTTTTTAGGTGAAATTTTTAATTTTCCTATAACTTTTAAAGAACAACCACTGGTAATAAATAAAATTTCATTTTCATAATTATTTAATTTATTATTAGCAATGATTTGAATATCTTCTAAACAAGAACCATCATATAAATTAATAAAAGTAATACCTATTTTAGAATGTCTTCTATTACGTACCCAACCTCCTATAGATATTTCACTATTAATTTTTTTTTCACTAGTTATTAATTGCGATATACTAGAGATTAAACACATAATTTTACTCTTTATTTAGATTTTTAAATTTTAAAATTTTATTTTATATTAAAAAATTATACTAAAATATTTGTATTAGAATTTTTATTCTAAATTATCAAAATTATAATTACAATTATTTTTATTTAAATTTAATATATTAAATATGTTTATTTTTATTTAAAATTTAATTTAAAAAAATTATATTTTTAATAAATAAAATTTTTTCTTAAAAAATTGAATAATAATAAAATTTTATTATAATTTTTTAAGTTTTTTATATATTTTTAAATAATAAAAAAAATTTAGTTTATATTATTAATTTATTTTTAAAATTAAATTAATATTAATTAAATAAATTTTTTTATATTTTAATTAAAAAATAATTTTGATAATTTTATTAATATATTATCTAAATATTTTTTAGTTCATACTTATTTATAGAAAAAAATAACATATTATAATTTAAAAAATTTTAATATTTTAAAAAAAATTTAAAAATATTATTATAAAATGAATAAATATATTTATTAGTATAACAAAATAAAATACTAATTTAAGTTATATTTAAAATATAAATGATTATAATTTTTAAATAAATTATTCCTATAGAATTTAAATTTTATTATTTTTTATTAATTTTCTAATTTTATTAAAAACATATTTTCCTGTAAATTAGTATAACATAATTTGAATATATATATAGATTAATAATAATTTTTTATATTTTAGTTAATCTGTTAAATATCATAATTATTTTTATATTATATATGGTTACTAATAACAAATTTATATAATTATTAATTCTTTTATTAATTATATTATTTTATCTTTTTTAAATTTTTATTTATTAAATTTATACTAAAATTAAAAATATATCATTTTTATTAATAAAAATTTTATTTATTTTATTAATAATTTTAATATCTAAATTTTAAAAATTTTTAGATTAAAACTTCTATTTTCTTTATTTTTTTAATTAATTTTTTAATAGTTATATTATAAATAATTTAATAATTTTATTTAAATTTTAATAATTTTTTATTTTAAGATGTATTAATTGCATTAAATTATATTTTTTAAAATCTCTAATTTAATTATTTTACATTATATTTTTATATTTATTTAATTTCAATTTAAAATATTTTAAAATTTTATTAAGAATTAATATATTCTAAATATCTTGAATTTTATTATTTTTTTTTAAAAAATTTAATTAAATTATTAACTTTTTAATAAATATGTATATTTAATTTTTTTTAATTTTTAATTTAATTGTAAAAAATATATTTTTTAAAAATGATTAATTTCAATTTTTATATATTTAATTATTTTTTTTATAATTATTATTATTATAAATTTTATTATAAAAAAATAAAATTAATATTAATAAAATAAAAAAATATTTAGGTTGACTTTTAATTTTAGTTATGGATAATTACATATTATATTTTTTATATGATAGGCTTGTAGCTCAGATGGTTAGAGCACACCCCTGATAAGGGTGAGGTCGGTGGTTCAAGTCCACTCAAGCCTAAAAGTTTAAAGAAAATATAAAAAATAAAGGGGCTATAGCTCAGATGGTAGAGCATCTGCTTTGCACGCAGAGGGTCAGCGGTTCAATTCCGCTTAGCTCCATAAATATTTTTGTTATTTTATGGGTTTATTTTTTTTTTAAAAAAAGAAATTTAATCATTTCATTTTCTAGTAAAATAATATTTTTTTCTTTTATCATATTTAATTTTTTTTCATTAATTATTTTAGTTTGATAAATTAGCCATTTTAACCATGCTTTTTTAGATATATGATAAAAAATAATATTACCTATGTTACCAGGATATACCTTATGATTTAATTTTTCTAATTTTGTTTGAAAATAAATACAAAAAATTTTTTTTGACATTATATAACCTATAATTTTAAATTTAATTAATTTATATATATTATAATTAAAATAATATTTACATAAATAATATGAATAATATTAAGAGTTTTATCTGTCGTTATAGAAAATTAACAAAATTTAATAATATATTTTTTTCTAAATATTTTAATTTTTTTAATATTAAAAAACAAAATAAAATAATAAATTTTCAATATTATTTTCATAATAAATTACCAATTATATTTGATATAGGTTTTGGTAAAGATAATAATATAATTAATTTAGCTATTAATAATATACAATATAATTTTATTGCAGTAGAAGTATATTTACCAGGAATTATCAATTGTCTTAAATCTATTATAAAAAATAATATTAAAAATTTAAGATTGATTTATTGTGATGTTTTTTTTGTTTTTAAATATATGATTCCTAATAATTCAATAAAATTAATTCAATTATATTTTCCAGATCCATGGCCAAAATTAAAACATAAAAAAAGGAGATTATTAAAAATAAATTTTATTCAAATAATGTTTAATAAATTAGAAAATAATGGATTATTATATATAGTTACTGATTGTAAAGATTATTACCTTGATATTATTTCTTGTATTGAAAATTTTAAATATCAAAATCAATTTTTAATTTTTAAATCTAATCAATATAAAAATATATATAAAAATTTTAATCCATTAACTTTAAGTACAAAATTTTTAGATAAAGCCAAAAGAGAAAAAAAAATAATATATTGTATAGAATATCAAAAAATATCTTTTTTTTAAAGAAAAATTTCTAACAAATCATTTAAATATAAATGTCCTTTATTCGTTACAAATAAAAAATTATCATTTTCTTGTAAATATCCTAATTTTAATGCTTTTTTAATACAATAATGAATATTATTATTTATATTTAATAGTTTTTGAAATTCTATTTTATTAATTTTTGTATATAAACGAAAACGATTTAAAAAAAATTCAAAAACTATATCTTTTAATAAAATTTTTTTTTTATATGATATAAAATATCCATTTATATATTGTTTTATATTTTTGTTTTTAACAATTCTAATAATTTGATTATTTAAAATATTTATTTTACTATGAGCTGAACAACCAATTCCTAAATAATTTCCAAAATACCAATAATTTAAATTATGTTTACACATATAATTTTTTTTTCTAACAAAAGAAGAAATTTCATATTGAGAATATTTATTTTTTTTTAATATTTTTATACCTTGTATAAACATTTTCCATAATAAATTATCATCTAAAAGATTTTTAGGTTTATATTTTTCAAAAATTGTATTTTTTTCAATAGTTAATTGATACCAAGAAATATGATTAGGTTGAAATGAAATAGCCTTATATAAATCATTACAAGCACTTTTTAATGATTGTCCTGGTATACCATAGATTAAATCTAAGTTAAAATTTGATATTTTATTTTTAATTAAAATATTAATTGCATTTATAGCCTCTTTAGAGGTATGTAATCTTCCTAAAATTTTTAAATTTTTGTCATTAAAACTTTGTATTCCTAATGAAAAACGATTAATTCCACTTTTTATATAATTTATAATTTTTTTTTCAGAAATAGATGATGGATTTATTTCAATAGTAATTTCTGCAAATTTTGATACATAAACTTTTTTTCTTATTTTATTTATCAAAAAAAAAATTAATTTTGAATCTATTAAACTTGGAGTCCCACCTCCTAAAAAAATACTTGTAATATAAATATTCTTTTTAATCAAAAATAAATCTTTTTCTAAATCAAGTAATAAACTATTTATATATTTTTTTTGTATTTTTTTATTTTTTTTAATAAAAATAGAAGAATAAAAATCACAATAAGGACATTTTTTTAAACACCAAGGAATATGAATATATAAACTATATGGATATTGATTTAAATTAATCATATAATTTAATTATATTAAAAACCAAAATTGAGGAAAAAAATTTTTTAATAAATTATTAACTAAATATAAAATTAAATTAATTATAAATAAACATAAGTTTATATTATAAATATTGGGAAAAATTTTTTTTATAGAATTTAAAATTTGATTTACTAATTTTTCTAAAATATAATTAAAATTATTATATTTAATGTTTATAAAATTAGTAATTAAATATACATTTATTATCCAAAAAAATAAATATCCAAAAGATTTTAATAAAATTACAATACTAATAAATATATAAAAAATTAAATTATGATAAAATAGATTTCCATTTTGTAATAATATTATTGTTGGATATTTAATAAATATTAAAAATATTAATGTTAATAAAGATAAAAACTCATTTTTTTTTATATTAGAAATAATATTTTTAATATATATTAAAAATATTTCTGTTAATAAAATAATAAATTTTGTAAAAGAATTACAATTATTATTTATAGTAAAAAAAATCCATAATCGTAATAAAAAAATTAATATTATTATTTCTATTAAAGTTTTATATAAAAATATTGTTATTATCATAAGTTCCTTTATTATTTCGAAAATATTTACTATAAAAATTTTTTATATTAAATATTTAATTTAAGAAAAAATTTTATTTATTTTTTTCAAACCAACTTTGTAAAATAATTGACGCAGATAAAGAATTAATATTTTTTTTTTTGAGTTTTTTCCATCCTCCATATTTAAATAAAATATATTTAGCTTCAACAGTACTTAATCTTTCATCATGTAATTCTACATTTATATTAAATTTTTTTTTTATATAATAAGCAAATTTTTTAGTCAAAACAGTAATATATTGTTGACTTCCATCCATTTGTAATGGTAATCCTACTATAATTTTTTTAGGATTCCATTCATTTATTAAATTATTTAATATTATCCAATTAATAATACCAGATTTTTTATTTTTAATAACTTTCAATGTATGTGCTATACGTATAATACTTTGTCCAACAGCTACTCCTATATTTTTGGTTCCATAATCAAATGCTAATAGCGTTATATTATTACAATTTTTTTCCATATCAAATATTTTCTTATTTAAGATAATTTTAATTAAAATAATATTTTATTATAAATAATAATAATTATTATTATATAGTTTTTTTAATTTTATAAATTAAAATATATTGCTTTATTAATACTTTATAAGTCATAATAATATGATTATTGTTTTTAATATTATCAAATAGGTGCTCTCAATATTATTTTAAATTTATAGAGGGTCATTTTAATTTTAAAATGGGAGGCTCTGGTCTAATGCAGAACCAAAGAATCCGTATTCGTCTTAAAGCTTTTGATCATCGTTTGATTGATCAATCAACAGCGGAAATCGTTGAAACTGCTAAACGTACTGGTGCTCAAGTTCGTGGTCCTATACCTTTGCCTACTCGCAAAGAAAAATTTACAATATTGATTTCACCTCACGTAAATAAAGATGCAAGAGATCAATATGAAATTCGTACTCATAAACGTTTAGTTGATATTATAGAACCCACAGAAAAAACTGTAGATGCATTAATGCGTTTAGATTTAGCAGCTGGAGTTGATGTTCAAATTAGTTTAGGTTAGGAAAATTTATCACAATTTTTTTTAAACATTATTAATAATAATGTGGAGTATATATAATAATGATTGGATTAGTTGGAAAAAAAATGGGTATGACTAGAATTTTTAATGAAACTGGAATATCTATTCCAATAACTGTTATACAATTTGAAAATATTCGTGTTACACAAATTAAAAATATTTTAAATAATGGTTATAATGCGATACAAATGACAACAGGTTTTAAAAAAACTAACAGAATTAATAAAGCTGAAATAGGACATTTTGCAAAAGCTAAAACTGAAGCAGGATATATTTTATGGGAATATCGTCTTTCTAATAATTATAAAAATCAATTTTATGTAGGACAAAAATTAAATATTAATATTTTTAAAAAAATAGTTAAAGTTGATGTTACTGGAATATCAAAAGGAAAAGGTTTTTCAGGTACTGTAAAAAGATGGAATTTTAAAACACAAGATGCTAGTCATGGTAATTCTTTATCACATAGAGTTCCTGGATCAATTGGACAAAACCAAACTCCTGGAAAAGTATTTAAAGGAAAAAAAATGGCTGGACAATTAGGTAATAAAAAAATTACTGTTCAAAATTTACATATTATTAAAATAGATCTTTTAAAAAATTTATTATTAATAAAAGGTGCTATACCTGGTTATACGGGGAGTAATGTAATTGTTAAACCAGCAATTAAATTTTAATAAATAATATTATAAACATGTTAGCTAGGTAATATAATGGAAATTATAACAAAAGATACAAAAGATATAGTTATAGTTTCAGATAAAATTTTTAATAGAAATTATAACAAATCATTAATACATCAAGTAATCGAATCTTATAGAACAATAGGAAGACAAGGAACAAAAGCTCAAAAAACAAGGGGAGAAGTAATAGGATCTGGAAAAAAACCATGGAAACAAAAAGGAACAGGAAAAGCTAGAGCAGGTTCTGTAAAAAGTCCAATTTGGCGTTCAGGTGGAGTTACTTTTGCGTCAAAAAATAAAATATATAATAAAAAAATTAATAAAAAAATGTTTCGTGGTGCATTAAAAAGTATTTTTTCAGAATTAATTAGAAAAAAAAGATTAATTTTAATAAAAGAACTTATAGTGAAAAAACCTAAAACTAAAATATTAATTCAAAAATTAAAAAAATATTTATCAAATAAAATAATGATTATTACAACATTTATTGATAAAAATTTATTTTTAGCATCTCGTAATTTATATAACATAAAAATAAAAAATTCTATTAATATAAATCCTCTTTATTTAATAAATGCAAATAAAATAATAATTACTATTAATGCTATTAAACATATAGAAGAGATATTATCATGATTTTAAAAGAACAAGATTTTAAAATTATAAAAGGCCCACACTTTTCCGAAAAGTCTTCTTTTATTTCTGAAAAAAATAATGTTTTAACTATAAAGGTTTCTAAAAAAGCAACAAAAATAGATATTAAAAGAGCAATAAAAAAAATTTTTAATATTAACATTAAAAATGTTAATACCTTACTTGTAAAGGGTAAACTTAAAAAAAATAAAAAATATACTTATCAACGTAATAGTTGGAAAAAAGCATATATTTTTTTAGAAAAAAATCAAAATATTAATTTTAATATAAATCAAAATTTATAAGGATAAAATTAAGAATATGACAATTAAAAAATATAAACCTACTTCTCCAGGAAGACGTCATATGATTAAAATTGTTAATAAATATTTATATAAAGGCAAACCTTTATCTTCTCAAATAGGAAAAAAAAAGCGATCAGGAGGTAGAAATAATTATGGTCGTATAACAACTCGTCATATCGGAGGAGGACATAAAAAATTATATCGTATTATAGATTTTAAAAGAAATAAAGATAATATTTCTGCTATAGTTGAACGTATTGAATATGATCCTAATCGTTCAGCTCATATTGCATTAATTAAATATAAAGATGGAGTAAGAAATTATATTTTATCTCCAAAAAATTTAAAAATTGGCAATATTATTAAATCAGGAAAAAATGTTAGTATAAAAATTGGTAATACATTACCAATGTGTAATATTCCAGTAGGTTCTATTTTACATAATGTTGAAATGAAACCAGGAAAAGGTGGTCAAATAGCTAGATCAGCTGGAACATATGTACAATTAATTGCTAAAGAAAAATTATATATAACTTTAAGATTAAAATCAGGAGAAATTCGTAAGATAAAATCTGATTGTCGTGCCACATTAGGTGAGATTGGTAATAATGAACATATGTTAAAATCTTTTGGGAAAGCAGGAGCAAAACGTTGGAAAGGAATTAGACCTACTGTTAGAGGGACAGCAATGAATCCAATAGACCACCCACATGGTGGTGGAGAAGGTAAAAATTTTGGAAAACATCCTGTAACTCCTTGGGGAGTACAAACTAAAGGTAAAAAAACAAGAAAAAATAAAAGAACAGATAAATATATTATTAAACATCGTAATAAATAAGGGATAACACATGCCTCGTTCTCTAAAAAAAGGTCCTTTTATTGATAAGCATTTATTAAAAAAAGTTGAAAAAGCAATAAAAAATAAAAATAAAAAACCATTACGTACTTGGTCTAGACGTTCTACTATATTTCCGAATATGATAGGATTAATTATTGCTGTACATAATGGTAGACAACATATTCCAGTATATATTTCTGACGAAATGGTTGGTCATAAATTAGGTGAATTTTCACCAACACGTACATACAGAGGGCATACTGCTGATAAAAAAATTAAAAAAAATTTAAAAAAGTAATTATTAATTATAAATAAATACTTACTTTAGTAAGGAGAAAAATGGAAATTTTAGCAAAACATAAATATGCATATTCTTCTGCACAAAAATTAAGATTAATAGCTAATTTAATTAGAGGGGCAAAAATATCTAAAGCTTTAGATATTTTAAATTTTTCTAATAAAAAATCCGCTTTTTTAATTAAAAAAGTATTAAATTCAGCTATAGCAAATGCTGAGCATAATTATGGCTTAGATATTGATAATTTAATTGTATTAAAAATATTTATAGATTTAGGAACTAATATGAAACGTATTATGCCGCGTGCAAAAGGACGTTCAGATCGGATTTTAAAATACACAAGTCATATTACTATTATATTATCTGATAATACATAATTGGAGAAAATATTAATGGGACAAAAAACACATCCAAATGGATTACGATTAGGTATTGTAAAAATATGGAATTCTATTTGGTTTGCTAATACAAAAGATTATGCTAATTATTTATATAGTGATTTTAAAGTGAGGCAATTTTTAAATAAAAAATTAATAAAAGCTTCTGTATCAAAAATTATAATAGAAAGACCCTCTAAAAGTATTAGAATTAATATTTATACAGCACGTCCTGGTATAGTTATAGGTAAAAAAGGAGAAGATGTTGAAAAACTTAGAAAAACTGTATCTAAAATTACAGGAGTACCCGCACAAATTAATATAACAGAAATAAGAAAACCTGAATTAGAAGCTAAATTAATTGCTAATATTATATCTTCACAATTAGAAAAAAGAGTAATGTTTAGAAGAGCAATGAAAAGAGCAGTACAAAATGCAATGAGATTAGGTGCTAAAGGAGTTAAAGTAAAAGTTAGTGGTCGTTTAGGAGGTACTGAAATTGCAAGAACAGAATGGTATAGAGAAGGAAGAGTGCCTTTGCATACTTTAAGAGCTGATATAGATTTTAGTATATCAGAAGCAAATACTACTTATGGAATAATAGGTGTTAAAGTTTGGATTTTTAGAGGAGAAATATTAAAAAATTCTTTAAAAGAAACATCAATTTTTACAAAACCTATTATAAAAAATTATAGGATGCAACATAAAAAAAGACGTAAGTAAAAAGGGGTTTTAATGTTACAACCAAAACGTACTAAATTTAGAAAAATGCAAAAAGGAAGAAATAGGGGTATGATTGTAGGAATGGATATTAATTTTGGAACTTATGGATTAAAAGCTGTAAATAGAGGAAGAATTACTTCAAAACAAATTGAATCAGCAAGAAGAGCTATAAGTCATGCAATTAAAAGACAAGGTAAAATATGGATAAGAATTTTTCCAGATAAACCTATTACAGAAAAACCTCTAGAAGTTAGAATGGGTAAAGGGAAAGGAAATGTAGAATATTGGGTAGCTTTAGTTCAACCAGGTAGAATGTTATATGAAATTGATGGAGTATCAGAAATAATAGCTCGTAAAGCATTTAAATTAGGTTCTGCAAAATTACCTGTTCAAACAATTTTTTTAAAGAAATAAAAAATATATGAAAATGAATGAAATTTTAAAAAAAAATAATAAAGAATTGAAAAATGAATTATTAAGTTTAGCAAGAGAACAATTTAATTTGAAAATACAATTAAATTCAGGAAATTTAAAACAAAATCATTTATTAAAAAAATCAAGAAAAAATATCGCAAGAATAAAAACAATTTTATTACAAAGAAAAGTAAAAAAGTTATAATAATATTATGAAAAAAAAAATAAAAATCTTAAAAGGAAAGGTTAAAAGCAATAAAATGCAAAAATCAATTGTAGTAAATATCACAAGATTAATAAAACATCCAGTTTACGGTAAGTTTATTAATCGTACTACAAAATTACATGTTCATGATGAAAAAAATATATGTAATATTGGAGATATTGTTGAAATTAAAGAATGTCGTCCATTATCAAAAACTAAATCTTGGATTTTAGTTAACATCATAAAAAAAACAATAATTTAATCATATAATCCTTTCATTAATTAACAATAAATAATAAAATTTATTTAATAATAATTTTATAAATAAAATTACTTTAATTATTATATAAATTTATATATAAAGATAATCATTATGATACAAGAACATACAATATTAAATGTTGCAGATAATTCCGGAGCTCGTAGTGTAATGTGTATTAAAGTATTAGGAGGAACTCGTCGTCGTTATGCAAATATTGGTGATATAATTAAAATTACCATAAAAGATGCTATTCCTAGAGGAAAGGTAAAAAAAGGAGATGTATTAAAAGCAGTAGTAGTAAGAACTAAAAAAGGAATACGACGTATTGATGGTTCTATAATTCGTTTTGATAATAACTCATGTGTTTTATTAAATGATAGTAATGAACAATTAATTGGGACAAGAATTTTTGGTCCTATTACTAGAGAGTTAAGAAATGAAAAATTTATGAAAATTATTTCATTAGCTCCCGAAGTAATTTAAATAAAGAGATATAAATTTATGATACGTAAATTACGTTGTAATGATTTAGTAATTATATTAACGGGCAAAGATAAAGGTAAAACGGGAAAAATAAAATATTTTATAAAAAAAAAATTAGTAATAATAGAAGGTATCAATATTATTAAAAAACATAGTAAACCTAATCCGACAAGGTCACATACAGGAGGAATTATCGAAAAAGAAGCGGCTATCCATATTTCTAATATTGCTATTTTTAATAAAGAAACAGAAAAAGCTGATCGAATTGGTATTCGATATATTCAAGGAAGAAAAAAAAGATTCTTTAAATCAAATAATAAGTATATTGAATAAATCAAGGATTATTATTATATGTCAAAATTATATAATTATTATAAAAATAAAATAGTAAAAAAATTAATATTAGATTTTAAATATAATTCTATTATGCAAGTTCCTTGTATAAAAAAAATTACTTTAAATATGGGAGTAGGTAAAGTTATTTTGGATAAAAAACATTTAAATAATGCTATTAATGATTTAACTGTTATTAGTGGACAAAAACCTATAATAACTAAGTCACATAAATCTATATCTGGTTTTAAAATAAGAAAAGGATATCCTATTGGATGTAAAGTAACTTTAAGAAAAAAAAGAATGTGGGATTTTTTTGAACGTTTATTATGGATAGCAATTCCAAGAATTAGAGATTTTAGAGGTTTATCTAAAAAATCTTTTGATAAAAATGGTAATTATAATATAGGTATAAAAGAACAAATCATTTTTCCAGAAATTAATTTTGATAAAATAGATCATATACGAGGTTTAGATATTGCAATAACAACTAATAAAACATCAATTAAAGAAAGTTATGCTTTATTTAAAGAATTTAATTTTCCATTTCGGACATAAATAAGGTAAATAAAATGACTAAAGAATCTGTTAAAGTACGAGAATTAAAACGTATTAAATTAGGAAAAAAATTTTTTTTAAAAAGAAAAAAATTGAAAAAAATTATTTCTAATATTAATACATCGGATAAATCTCGTTGGGAGGCGATTTTTAAATTACAATCTTTACCACGAGATTCTAGTATTTCTAGACAAAGAAATAGATGTAAATTAACTGGTAGACCACATGCTTTTTTAAGAAAATTTGGTTTAAGTAGAATTAAATTTAGAGAAGCAGCAATGAGAGGAGATATTCCTGGATTAAAGAAAGCTAGTTGGTAATTTATTATAAAATAATATAGGATAAAATATTAATATGAGTATACAATCACCAATTGCAGATATGTTAACACACATTCGTAACGGACAATTTTCACATAAATCTAAAGTAACCATGCAATATTCAAAAATAAAAAAATCTATTGCAAATATTTTAAAAATTGAAGGATATATAGAAAATTTTAATTTAATAAAAAATAAAAACCTAAAATTAGAAATAAATTTAAAATATTTTAAAGGAAAAGGAGTAATAGAAAAAATACATTGTGTGAGTCGTCCAGGATTAAGAATTTATAAAAAAAAAATTTTTTTACCTAAAGTAATGGCAGGTTTAGGTATTGCTATTATATCTACATCTAAAGGAATAATGACTGATTATACAGCACGTCTTTATGGGATAGGTGGTGAAATAATATGTTATGTATCCTAAAAAAAGGTATATACAATAATGTCTAGAATAGCTAAAAAATTAATTATTATTCCTAGTAATGTAAAAATTTTTATAAAAAAACAGAATATAAGTGTTAAAGGTAAAAATGGAATATTAGAAAATACTGTTAATAAAAAAGTAAAAATATTTTTTGCAAAAAATCAATTATCATTTAAACCAATTTTTGAATGTAAAAATGGATGGGCACAAGCGGGTACTACTCGGTCTCTTATTAATTCTATGATTATTGGAGTTACAAAGGGATTTAAAAAAAAATTAATATTATTCGGAGTAGGTTATAAAATTTCAATTAAAAATAATAAATTAAATTTATCATTAGGATTTTCACATTTAATATCTTATACTTTACCTAAAAGTATTGTAGGAGAATGTTTAAATCAAAATGAAATAATATTAAAAGGATTAGATAAACAATTATTAGGACAAGTTGCTGCAAATATAAGATCTTATCGTCCTCCTGAGCCATATAAAGGTAAAGGAATTAGATATAGTGACGAAAAAATAAAAATTAAAGAAACTAAAAAAAAATAAGATATAAAATAAGGTTATTTAACATCAATATCATGAATAATAAAAAAATTACTCGTATACGGAGAATTACTAAATTTCGTAAAAATTTACAAAAATTTAAAATAACACGTCTATTAATACATCGTACTTCTCGTCATATATATGCACAAGTAATTTCCAAAAATAATAAGATTTTAGTAACAGCATCAACTTTAGAATCAAAAATAAAAAAAAAATTAAAATATACCGGAAATATAAAAGCTGCTATTTTAGTAGGAAATAAAATAGCTAATAGATCTATTAAAAAGGGTATTTTAAATGTATCTTTTGATCGCTCAGGATTTAAATATCATGGACGAATTAAGGAATTAGCTAAAGCAGCTCGTTATTCAGGTTTAAAATTTTAACATTAATATTAAAAAAAATTATGAATATTTATAATAATAAAAATCAAAATAATGAATTAAAAGAAAAATTAATTTCTGTTAATAGAGTATCTAAAACTGTAAAAGGAGGACGTGTTTTTTCTTTTACAGCCTTAACTGTGGTGGGGAATGGAAAAGGAAAAATTGGTTTTGGTTATGGAAAATCTAAAGAGGTACCTAGTGCGATACAAAAAGCTATGGAAAAAGCTAAAAAGAACATGATTAATATTATTATCAAAAATAATACAGTACAATATCCAATTTATGGTTATCATACTGGTTCATTTGTATTTATGCAACCTGCTTATGAAGGTACTGGTATTATTGCTGGAGGAGCGATGAGAGCTGTATTAGAAGTTGCAGGAATTTATAATATTTTAGCAAAATCATATGGTTCAACAAATCCAATAAATGTTGTTAGAGCAACTATTAAAGGATTATCTAATATACGATCATTAAGAATGATTGCTGCAAAAAGAAATAAAACTATAGAAGAAATAAAAAGGAATATGAGAAGTGTTAAAAAATGTTAGAATTACACAAATTAAAAGTTCTATAGGTAGATTACCTAAACATAAATCAATTTTAATTAGTTTAGGATTAAAACATATTGGACATACTGTTATAAGAAAAAATACACCCAGTATTTTAGGAATGATAAAAAAAATATCTTATATGATAAAGGTTAATAATTAATATGTATTTAAATACTTTATTTTTTAAAATAAAAAATAATAAAAAAAGATTAGGACGTGGAATTGGTTCTGGCAAAGGAAAAACTTGTGGTAGAGGCCATAAAGGACAAAAATCTCGTTCTGGTTATAATATTAATAGATCATTTGAAGGAGGACAAACACCTTTATATCGTAGATTACCTAAATTTGGATTTAAATCAAGAAAAAAAAATTATTTTAAAGAAATTAGATTAGATGATTTATCAAAAATAAAAGGTGATTATATAGATTTAAATATTCTAAAATCAACTAAAATTATAAATAAAAAAATTAAGTATGTAAAAATTATTAATACAGGAAATCTAAACTCATCAAAAAAAATAATTAAATTACATTGTACAAAAAGTGTTAAAATCATTATTAAAAAATTAGGTGGTATAATTGAGGAATAAATAATAAATGATTAAATCATTTAACCAATTAAATTTTCAAAGTACTAAAAATGGATTTAATGAGTTAAAAAAAAGGATAGTTTTTTTAATAGTTTCTTTAATTATTTACCGCATAGGTTCATTTATACCAATTCCAGGAATTAATGTGAGTCTTTTACATACATTAATTATAAAGAAACATGGTACTATACTTGACATGTTAAACATGTTTTCTGGTGGTGCTCTTAGTAGAGCTTCTATTTTTGCATTAGGAATTATGCCTTACATTTCTGCATCTATTATTATTCAAATTTTAACATCTATTCATCCTACTTTTATTCTTTTAAAAAAAGAAGGAGAATCTGGAAGAAAAAAAATTAATAAATATACTAAATATGCTACATTAATTTTATCTATTATACAAGCAATAGGTATCACTACAGGATTATTGCATATACCAAATATGAAAAATTTAGTTTTAAATCCTGATATTTATTATTTTATGATTTCTATCTTCAGTTTAATTACTGGTACAACATTTTTAATGTGGTTAGGAAGACAAATTACAAAAAAAGGAATAGGAAATGGAGTTTCAATTATTATTGTTATTGGTATAATTGCTGGATTACCTTCTGCGATTGGACAAATAATACAACAAACAAAACAAGGAGATTTAAATTTTTTTACAATTTTGATTTTATTATTTTTAATATTTTTTATAACTTTATTTGTTGTTTTTATAGAAGGAGGACAAAGAAAAATAATTGTGCAATACGCAAGAAGAAATTACGAAAAAAAAATGTATACACAACAAAATATTCATTTACCATTAAAAATTAACATGTCTGGAGTAATTCCTGCAATTTTTTCTTCTAGTATTATATTATTTATT
Organism: Enterobacteriaceae endosymbiont of Donacia semicuprea; assembly: GCF_012570535.1. NCBI lineage: Bacteria > Pseudomonadati > Pseudomonadota > Gammaproteobacteria > Enterobacterales > Enterobacteriaceae > Enterobacteriaceae endosymbiont of Donacia semicuprea. Next base: position 266,670 of record NZ_CP046210.1, on the reverse strand, counting down.
TCTACTATATTTTCATGGTTTAATAATATGACTAATTTAAATTGGTTACATATTATTTCTATATCTTTACAACCAAGACAACCTATATATATAATATTATATATATCTGCAATTATATTTTTTTGTTTTTTTTATACTATTTTAGTATTTAATCCTAAAGAAACAGCTGATAATTTAAAAAAATCAGGTGCTTATATTCCTGGTATCCGTCCAGGTAAACAAACATCTAAATATATAAAAAAAATAATTATGCGATTAACACTTACTGGAAGTATATATATTACTTTTATTTGTTTAATTCCTGAATTTTTACGTAACATAATAAATGTACCATTTTATTTTAGTGGAACATCACTACTTATAGTTGTAGTTGTAATTATGGATTTTATTTCACAAATTCAAACGTTAATTATGTCTAATCAATATGAATCTATACTTAAAAAAATTAACTTAAAATAATAATATTTAAATATCTATTTTTTTAGGAGATATAATAAAATGAAAGTTCGTGCTTCTGTAAAAAAATTATGTCGTAATTGTAAAATTATTCGTAGAAATAGAAAAATATATGTATTTTGCAATATTGACCCCAAACATAAACAACGTCAAGGATAATATATTTTTATTTATTCTAAACTTTTAAAATTATGTGGAAAAATTAAAAATGATTCGTATAGCTGGAATTAATATCCCCGATAATAAACGTATAATAATAGCATTAAAATACATTTATGGAATAGGTACATCTCATGCTTTTTACATATGTAAAAAAATTAATATTTCTCAAAATACTAAAATTAATGAACTTAAAAAAGAAAAAATAGATTTATTACGGAATATGATATCTAAATTTATAATAGAAGGAGATTTAAGAAGAAATATTAATTTAAACATTAAAAGATTAGTTGATTTAGGTTGTTATCGTGGTATACGTCACAAAAAAGGATTACCTGTTAGAGGACAACGTACTAAAACAAATGCTCAAACTAGAAAAAAATTACGCAAACATTTTAAAAAATAATATTTTAATTTAGGTAAAATATATAATGAAAAAAAAATCTTTAAATTTAAAAAAAAATTTAAAAAAACAAATTATAGATGGTATTGCTCACATACACGCTTCTTTTAACAATACTATTGTTACGATTACAGATCGTCAAGGTAATTCTTTAGGATGTGCAACAGCAGGAGGATCAGGATTTAGAGGATCTCGAAAATCTACCCCATTTGCAGCTCAGGTAGCGGCAGAAAAATGTGCAGAAATTGTAAGAATTTATGGAATTAAAAATTTAGAAGTAATGGTAAAAGGTCCTGGACCTGGTAGGGAATCTACTATTAGAGCTTTAAACAATGCAGGATTTAAAATCACAAATATTACTGATGTGACTCCTATTCCACATAATGGATGTAGACCTCCTAAAAAAAGAAGAGTATAAATAATATTATTTAAAATATAACTAAATTTAAATACTAAAGGATATTAATATAATGGCTAAATATTTAGGACCTAAATTAAAATTATGTCGAAGAGAAGGTACAGATTTATTTTTAAAATCAAATGTACGTGCTATTGACACAAAGTGTAAATTAGAACAATTTCCTGGACAACATGGTTTTAAAAAAAAAAGATTATCTGATTATGGTATTCAATTAAGAGAAAAACAAAAATTACGTAGATTATATGGTATTTTAGAACGTCAATTTCGTAATTATTATAAAAAAGCATCACGTATAAAAGGAAATACAGGATTTAATTTATTATTCTTATTGGAAAAAAGATTAGATAACATTGTTTACAGAATGGGTTTCGGAGTTACAAGAGCAGAATCTCGTCAATTAATTTCTCATAAATCTATTAAAATTAATAATCAAGTCGTAAACATAGCCTCTTATCAATTATCTTTAAATGATAAAGTATCAATATGTGAACAATCTAAAAAACAATTAAGAATTATTGCATCAATTGATTTATATAAACAAAGAGAAAAATCTAATTGGTTAGAAGTAGATCATAATAAAATGATAGGTGTATTTAAAAAAATTCCGGAACGTTCTGATTTTCCTGCAGATATTAATGAACATTTAATTATTGAGTTATATTCAAAATAACATTTTAAAATAAAGAGAGTTTATAGATGGAACAAGGTTCTGTAACAGAATTTTTAAAACCTCGTTTAGTAAATATAAAAAAAATAAGTAATTTTACTATACAAGTAACATTAGAACCTTTAGAACGTGGTTTTGGACACACATTAGGAAATGCATTAAGACGTATTTTATTATCTTCACTTCCTGGTTATGCAGTAACAGAAGTGGAAATAGAAGGAATATTACATGAATATAGTATAAAAGAAGGTATTCAAGAAGATATTATTGAAATATTATTAAATTTAAAAAAATTAGCTATAAAGATTAAAAATAAGAAAAAAAAAATTATTTTAAATTTAAATAAAACAGGAATTTGCATAGTAAAAGCTTCAGATATTAATCATGGTAATGAAGTAGAAATTATTAATCCAGAACATATTATTTGTCATATTACTAATGTAAATACATCAATTAATATGAAAATTAAAATAGAATTAGGAAGAGGATACGTAGCTGCTCATACAATCATAAATAATGATAATATTATTAAAAATAATCCTAAAATAGGTAGATTATTATTAGATGCCTCATATAGTCCTATTAAAAGAATAAAATATAATGTAGAAGCAGCAAGAGTAAAACAAAGAACAGATTTAGATAAATTAATTATAGAAATGGAAACTAATGGAACAATAGATCCAGAAAAAGCAATTAGAAAAGCAGCTACAATTTTAGCTGAACAATTAGAATCATTTGTAAATTTACGTGATATAAAAAAAGAAAAAGAAATTAAAGAAGAAAAACCAGAATTTGATCCTATTTTATTACGTTCAGTTGATGATTTAGAATTAACTGTTCGTTCTGCAAATTGTTTAAAAACAGAAATGATATATTTAATAGGAGATTTAGTACAACGTACTGAAGTAGAATTATTAAAAACTCCTAATTTAGGAAAAAAATCTTTAACAGAAATAAAAGATATATTAGCCGCTCGAGGATTATCATTAGGAATGAGATTAGAAAATTGGCCCCCAGTAATAAATAATAAAAAAATTAAATAATTTCTTAAATTTAAAAAAAGGAAAATAAGATGCGTCATCGTAAAATAGGTCGTTATTTTAATAGAAGTAATACTCACCGATCTGCAATGTTATATAATATGGCAAATTCATTAATTTATAATGAAATTATTAAAACTACTTTAATAAAAGCAAAAGAACTTAGAACTATAATTGAACCAATGATTACTATGGCTAAAAATAATAATGTTTCTAATAAAAGACTAATACGTTCTAAATTAAATAATAAAAAAAATATTATAAAATTATTTAATATTATTGGGCCACAATTTAAAAATAGATTAGGTGGTTATACACGTATAATAAAATGTGGGTTTCGTGTTGGTGATAATGCACCTATGGCTTATATAGAGTTAATAGGAAGAAAAATAAATATAAAAAATAAAAAAATTAAGTAATGACATTATTTTTTATAAAAATACTTTTATACTGATTAAAATTTAAAAAATTTTGAATATTCATTTGTTTTTTACCACTAGGTTGAATAATTTGAATATTTAAAATACCATTAATAGTATTAACTTGTATGCCGTATTTATTTACTAATAAAATAGTTCCTGGTATTTTATCATTACTACTAAAATTAGTAATTACTTCTGCTTGCCATACTTTAAATCGTTGATTTTGTATTATAAAATGAGTTCCTGGTTGAGGATTAAATGCACGAATCATACATTCTAATTTTTTAGCTGATAAATACCAATTTAATTTACATTCTATTTTAGAAATTTTTTTTGCATATGTAGGTTTTATCATATGTATATTTTGTGATTTAAATTTAATTTTTTCTCTTTTTTTAATTTTATTTAAAATTAATAAAAGACCTTGTAAACCTAATACAGCTAATTTTTTATATAAAGATCCATATGTATCATATAATAAAATATTATATTCTACTTGGTAAATTATATCTCCTTGATCTAAAAAATTATTCATTTTTATAATACTAATACCGGTTTTTAAATCATTTTCTAATAATGCTCTTTGTATTGGTGCCGCTCCTCTCCATCTAGGTAATAATGAGGCATGTATATTAATACAAAATAATTTAGGAATATTTAAAATATTATTAGGTATTAACAAACCATAATCTATTACTATAATTAGATCACATTTATAAACCATAATATTTTTAATTAATATAATAGAATTTAAAGATTTTGGCTGTAAAATATCAATTTTATATTTTATTGCTAATTTTTTTACAGAATTAAAAGTTAATTTATGACCTCTATTAGCACGGGTATCTGGTTTAGTAATAATACACGATATTGTATATAAATTCTTTATTAAACCTTTTAAATGATATGAAGCAAAATTTGAAGTACCTATAAAAATAATTTTTATTTTTTTTTTCATTTTATATAATTTTTTTTTTAAAAGATATTATTTTTTGATTAAATTTATACATTTTATCATAAATTCTTTGAAATTTTAAATTTGATAAGTAATCGATAAATAAAATTCCATTTAAATGATCAATTTCATGTTGTATACAAAAGGATAATAAATCATAAATTTCTAATTCAAAATATTTATTCATTAAATTTTTTGCTTTGATTTTTATTTTTTTATATCTTAAAATAGAATATTGTTGTTTAATAGGTATAGAGAGACAACCTTCTTTACTATTAATTTTTAATTTGTCAAACTTTATTATTTCAGGATTAATAAGAATTAAAGGATTATTTTTTTTTATAGTTATATCAACTACTATTATTCTTTTATTTATTCCTACTTGAGTAGCAGCTAATCCAATGCCATTATAAAAATACATTGTTTTTAACATATTTTTTCCTAATGAAATAATATCATTATTTATATTTTTAATATATTTAGCTTTTATACGCAACTTATTATTGGGAAAATATAATAATTTCATTATAGACATAATTAAAATCTTTTTTTTATAAAATAATAATCTTTATAATATAGCAGAAAAATTTTTAAAATTTAAAAATATACTTATTTTTAATATATAATGTATTTATAACTTTATCAAATTTTTACAAAAATTATGAATATAAATATATTTATTAATGCATTAAAAATAGGTAAAATTATAGCATATCCAACTGAATCTGTATTTGGATTAGGATGCGATCCTGATAATAAAAAAGCAGTATATAATTTATTAACAATAAAAAAACGTAGTATAAAAAAAGGATTAATTTTAGTTGCTTCTAAATATTCTCAATTATTAAAATATATAAATGAAAAAAAAATTATTAAAAATCAAAAAAAAAAAATTTTATCTACTTGGCCTGGAATGATTACATGGATTATGCCTATTTCAAATAATACACCTTATTGGTTAATTGGAGATTTTAATACTATAGCAGTACGTGTAACTAATCATTATATAATGAAAAAATTATGTGATTATTTTGGTAAACCTATTATTTCTACTAGTGCAAATATTTCAGGAATGAAACCATGTAAAACTTTTAAAGAAGTAATAAAGTATTTTAGTAAAAAAAATAATATTTTAATTATAAATGGTAAAACAGGAGGATATTTAAAACCTTCTGAAATTAGAGATAGTTTTACTAATTTAGTTATTCGTAAGGGATAAATATGAAAACATTTGCAGTATTTGGTAATCCTATAAAACATAGTCTATCACCAATTATACACAAATTATTTGCTGAACAAACAGGAATATTACAAAAATATAAAAGAATTTATGTTCCATTAAATAATTTTTATGAAAAATTTTCAGATTTTATTAAATCTGGAGGTAATGGAGCTAATATTACAATACCTTTTAAAAAAAAAGCATATAAATTGTGTAATATATATACTAGAAGAGCTAAATATTCTGGGGTAGTAAATACAATAAAAATAATGAAATCTAAAGAAATTTTAGGTGATAATACTGATGGTATTGGTTTATTAAAAGATTTAAAAAATTTAAAATTTATTAATCCTAAAAGTAAAATTTTATTAATAGGTGCAGGAGGAGCAGCTCAAGGTATTATATATCCATTAATTAAATTTGGTTGTAGTATAACAATTATAAATCGTACTTATAAAAATGCTAAAAATATTATTAAATATTTTAATAATATAAAAAATTTAAATTGTATAAAATTAGAATATTTTTCTAAAAATTTATTTAATCAATTAAAATATCATTTAATTATAAATGCTACATCAAGTAGTATTAAAGGAAATATTCCTAATATACCTTCTTTAATTATTAAACCAAATATTTTTTATTATGATCTTTTTTATAATATTTCTATTACTCCCTTTTTAAGATGGTGTCGTATATATGGAGCAAAAAAAATATCAGATGGAATTGGAATGTTAATTGAACAAGCGGCATATTCATTTTATTTATGGCATGGTATTATGCCAAATACTAAAATAATTATTAAAAAATTTAAAAAAAATTATTTATATTAATAATATTATTTTAATAGGAGATTTTTTATGAGTTATCAATTACCAAAATTATTATATGAATATTCAGATTTAGAACCTTTTTTTGATACTAAAACAATGGAAATACATCATACAAAACATCATCAAAATTATATAAATAATACTAATTTAATACTTGAAAAAAACAATATCAAAAATATTAAAATTAATGAATTATTATTAAAATTAGATAATTTATCTATTCCTATAAAACAAAAAAAATTATTACGTAATAATGCTGGTGGACATGCTAATCATAGTTTTTTTTGGAAAATTTTAAAAAAAAATACAAAACCTAATAATATAATTTTAAATATTTTAAAAGATAATTTTAATAATTTAGAAAATTTTAAAAAAAATTTTGAAAAAAAAGCTTTAAGTTTTTTTGGCTCAGGATGGATTTGGTTAATTAAAAAAAATAATTTATTAAAAATAATAACTACAAAAAATCAAGACAATCCAATTATGAATAAAAAAAATAATAAATTATTGAATTATCCTATAATAGGATTAGATTTATGGGAACATGCTTATTATTTAAAATATCAAAATCAAAAATCTTTATATATTAAATCTTTTTGGCATGTTTTAAATTGGGATAGAGTATTATATTTATTTTTAAAATAAAAAATATAAAATGTACTTTATTTTATTTAATAAAGTACATTTAAAAGAAAAATATAATATATTATTAATCATTTTCATTTTGAAAAATAATATATAATAATATATATTATTTATGAAAAATAAAAAATTTGTTGAAAATTTATTTAAATAATTTATAAATTTTAAAAAATTTTAATTTAAAATTAGAAAATATAGTATTTAAATATTTAATTTTAATCTTTTTAAAAAAATAATATAAATTTTAATCAATTAAGTTATTTTAGATTTTAGAAAAAAATTATTATAAAAATTAAAAATATTTAATATTATTAAAATTATAAAATAAAAAAATAAAAGTTAAAAATTTGTTTCAAAGTATAAAATATATTTTATTAATAATAAATTGATATATAATTTTAAAAATTATTAATTTTAGACAAATTTATTATATGTTTTTATTTTTTTATACTTATTATAAATTTTAATAATAAATATTTTAATTTATAAAAATAAATTAAATTTTATCTAATAATTTGTTTATCACGAATTTCTGCTAAAGTTTTACAATCAATACATAAATTTGCTGTAGGATGAGCTTCTAACCTTTTTATTCCAATTTCTACCTCACAATAATCACAATATCCAAAATTTTTTGTATCTAATTTCTTTAAAGTTTTTTCTATTTTTTTAATTAATTTTCTTTCTCTATCTTTATTACGTAATAATAAATTAAATTCTTCTTCTTGAGAAGCTCTATCTATAATATCAGGAAAATTAGATGCTTTATCTTGTATATAAGATATTGTATTATTAATTTTACTATTTATTTTATTTTTCCATGATTGTAATATTTTTTTAAAATGTAATAATTGTTTATTATTCATATATTTTTCATTAGATTCTAATTTATATGGAGATACTCCAGCTATAGATAAAATATTCAAAGAAGATAAAAAATTTTTATTTTTTTTCATTAAAACTCCAACATTATTTATTTAATATAAAAATTTTTTTAGATTTTATTTTTTTATTTTTTATAAAAAATTTATGTGTTTATCATAAATTTTTTTAAACAAACAAATATTATATACTATTTTTTTAAAATTTAAAATATTTAAATTCTTAATATTTTTTAAAATTTATTTATTTTATTGTAATTAAATTAATATTAATATATAATGACTATGAAATTTTTTAATAAAAAAATTAATTATTATAATTATTTAAAATAATTTATTAAGAAAATAAATTATTTTTAAAATCAAAAATATTCTAATAAATATTTATACTAGAATAATTTTTTAAAATTATTAAAAAATATAATTTTATAATTATTTAATTTATAATAGGATATGAATTTATGAAAAATACTATAATAAATTTAACTGATCAAAATTTTAAAATAAAAATAAAAGAAAATAATTTAGTTTTAGTTGATTTTTGGGCAGATTGGTGTAATCCATGTAAAATATTTTCTCAAATATTAGAACAAATATTTAATAAATATGAAAATATAATTTTTACTAAATTAAATGTTGAAAAATATAAAAATATAGCTGAAGAAAATAATATTCGTAGTATACCAACAATTATATTATTTAAAAATGGGAAAGTTATAGATAAAATTATTGGATCAATTAATAAAACACAATTAGAAAATTTTTTAAATAAAAATTTAAAATAACTTAATTATATTTTTTAAAAAATATAATTCTTTTTTTAGAGGAAATAAATATTTTATGAAAATTTATTATAAAAAATTAAAAAAATAATTAAATTATTTTTATAATTAAGAATATATATATCTTCATATTTTAAAAAAAATTATTATCTATTAAATAATATGTATTTATTAAATATAAATAAAATTATATTTTATATTTATTTATAAAAACATCAAGACTTATTCAAAGTTAAGACCTCACCATTATGAATCTTACCGAATTAAAAAATAAACCAATATCTGAATTAATAGATTTAGGTGAAAGTATTTATCTAGAAAATTTAGCTAGAATGCGTAAACAAGATATTATTTTTACTATATTAAAACAACATTCCAAAAGTGGTGAAAATATTTTTGGTGATGGAGTATTAGAAATATTACAAGACGGATTTGGATTTTTACGTTCTTCTGATAGTTCTTATTTAGCAGGTCCAGATGACATATATGTTTCTCCCAGTCAAATTAGACGTTTTAATTTACGTACAGGAGATACTATTTCAGGAAAAATACGACCTCCTAAAGATGGAGAAAGATATTTTGCCTTATTAAAGGTAAACCAAGTTAATTTTGATAAACCTGAAAATGCTAGAAGTAAAATTCTTTTTGAAAATTTAACACCTTTACATGCTAATTTACGATTAAGTATGGAAAGAGGAAATGGATCAACAGAAGATCTAACGGCTAGAGTATTAGATTTGGCTTCTCCAATTGGTAGAGGACAAAGAGGTTTAATAGTAGCTCCTCCTAAAGCGGGAAAAACTATGTTATTACAAAATATTGCACAAAGTATAGCCTATAATCATCCAGATTGTGTATTAATAGTTTTACTTATTGATGAACGTCCAGAAGAAGTTACTGAAATGCGAAAATTAGTTAAAGGAGAAGTTATTGCATCAACTTTTGATGAACCTCCATCTAGGCATGTACAAGTATCAGAAATGGTTATTGAAAAAGCAAAAAGATTAGTAGAACATAAAAAAGATGTAATTATTTTATTAGATTCAATGACACGTTTAGCTAGAGCATATAATACTGTAGCACCTGCATCTGGAAAAGTTTTAACAGGAGGTGTTGATGCTAATGCATTACATCGTCCTAAACGTTTTTTTGGAGCAGCAAGAAATGTTGAAGAAGGAGGAAGTTTAACAATTATTGCAACAGCATTAATTGATACAGGATCAAAAATGGATGATGTTATTTATGAAGAATTTAAAGGAACTGGGAATATGGAACTACATTTATCACGTAAAATAGCAGAAAAAAGAGTTTTTCCTGCTATAGATTATAATAGATCAGGAACAAGAAAAGAAGAATTATTAAGTTCTCAAGAAGAACTTCAAAGAATGTGGATTTTAAGAAAAATAATACATCCTATGAATGAAATTGATGCAATGGAATTTTTAATAAATAAATTATCTATGACAAAAACTAATAATGATTTTTTTGATATGATGAAAAGATCCTAATTTTATTAAGATTTTTATTATAATTTAATTTTATCTTATGAAAAAAAATATTGTTTTTTTTATAAAAAAATATTTTTAAAAAAAAATACTAGACATTAAAGAAATCTATTTGTAATATTAATGTAATGATATTACACCCGTAACTCAGTAGGATAGAGTACTGTTTTCCGAAAACAGAAGTCTCAGGTTCAATTCCTGTCGGGTGTAAAATAATAAAACATACTAATAAATATTTAAAATATAAATAGTTATTTGGTGGTTATAACTCAGATGGTAGAGTACTGGATTGTGATTCCAGTTGTCATGGGTTCGATTCCCATTAACCACCCAAAAAATATTATATTATATCGGCGAGTAGCGCAGTTTGGTAGCGCAACTGGTTTGGGACCAGTGGGTCAGAGGTTCAAATCCTCTCTCGCCGATTAAAATAATTTTTTTTTAAATAGAAATATTATTTCTAGTAATATATTTTTTTATATCATTTATAGTAATAATTATCATTTTATTTTTTTTTGCAAAAGATATTGTATCTAATATTTTTGCCATAGAACCATCTGAATTAGTTAATTCACATAATACTCCTACTGGTTTCATTTTTGCAATTTTTAATAAATCAATTGTTGCTTCAGTATGTCCTTTTCTTTTAAAAATACCTCCTTTTACAGCTCTTAAAGGAAAAACATGCCCTGGACTATTTAAATCTTGAGGTGTTGTATTATTCGCAATAGCTGTTTTAATAGTTGTAAATCTATCTTTTGCAGATACTCCTGTAGAAACACCATGAGCCGCTTCAATACTAATTGTAAATCCTGTTTTATATATACTTGTATTTTTTTTTACCATCATAGGTAATTTTAATTTTTTACGTAGAGGTTCCGTAATACATAAACAAACAATACCACTTCCATATCTAATTAAAAAAGCTATTTGTTTAATAGAAATATTTTCTGCTGAAAAAATTATATCACTTTCATTTTCTCTTTTTTCATCATCTAAAACTAAAATCCCATTTTTATTTTGTAAAGAAAAAATAGCATTTTTAATACGATTTTCAGTAGTACCAAATTCTATATCAAGTATTTTCATAAAAATATTTTTATATTATAATTTAATAATATTGTATATTAAAAAAAAATGAATTAAGTTTTATTTTTTTAAATAAATTAAAATTAAAATATTAATAAAATATATTTATATTAAAATTTAATATAATAATATTAAATATAAATATAAATATAAAAAATATAAATATTACTTTATTTTAAGAGGTGTGAAATTGAAAATATATTTAGTTGGTGGAGCAGTTCGTGATCATCTTTTAAATATAAAAGTTACGGATAAAGATTGGGTTGTTGTTGGTTCAAATATAAAATTAATGTTAAAATTAGGTTTTAAATTAGTAGGAAAAGATTTTCCTGTTTTTTTACATCCTAAAAATCATGAAGAATATGCTTTAGCAAGAACAGAAAGAAAAATGGGTCATGGATATAAAGGATTTATATATCATTCTTCTTCAAAAATTACCCTTAAAGAAGATTTATTACGTAGAGATTTAACTATTAATTCTATTGCACAAGATAAATTAGGAAATTTTTATGATCCATATAATGGGATAAATGATATTAAAAATCGATTATTAAAACATGTTTCAAGTGCCTTCAAAGATGATCCTTTAAGAGTATTAAGAGTAGCTAGATTTGCTGCTAAATTAAAATATTTAAATTTTCGTATTCATGATAGTACATTAAAATTAATGAAAATTATGAGTAATTCAGGTGAATTATCTTATTTAAAACCAGAAAGAATATGGAAAGAAACATATATTGCTCTTCAAACAACACATCCTCATATATTTTTTCAAATATTAAAAAAATGTAATGCTTTAGCTATAATTTTTCCTGAAATAAATAAATTATATGGAATACCAGCACCAGTTAAATGGCATCCAGAAATAGATACTGGTATACATACTATGCTTACATTAAATGTAATATCAAAAATTACATCTAAAGTATCAACAAGATTTGCAGCATTATGTCATGATTTAGGTAAAAGTTTAACTCCTAAAAAAGTATTACCTAGACATCCTGGTCATGGTAAAGCAGGTGTACCTTTAATTAAAAAATTATGTAAAAATTTAAGAATTCCTAATAATATTAAAAATTTATCTATATTAGCAGCACAAATACATGATATTATACATGATATAGAAAATCAAAAACCAGAAGATATATTGAATATATATAATATGATTGATGCTTGGAGAAAACCTTATAGGGTAAGACAAATTGCACAAATTAGTGAAGCAGATGCAAGAGGAAGAGCTACATTAGAATCAATAAAATATTTACAAGGTAAATATTTTATTGATATGTATGAATATATATCTAAAATAGATATTAAAAATATAATTAATAAAAATAATTTAACAGGATATGATATAAATAAAAAAATTCAAAAAAAAAGATTAAAATTGTTGAAATTATATTTAAAAAAAAAAGTTAATAAAATTTAATTTAAAATAAATAAATTAATATTAATATTAAAAATAGTCTATATAATGTAAATAATTTTAAAGAAAAATGATTGATAATATATAAGAATATTTTCATAATAACTAAACTAGTAATGAAAGAAATAATAAATCCTAAGATAAATATTTTTATATTATTTGTATTTATTATTGAATAATTTTTATATAATTCTAATAAGTTTGCACCAAAAATAACAGGAATAGATATAATAAAACAAAATTCTGTTGCTATAATACGTTTTAATCCTAATAATAAACTAATTGAGAAAGTTATTCCAAATCTTGAAATTCCAGGAAATAAAGCTAAAGATTGAAAACATCCAATAAAAAAAGTTGTACTATATTTTATATTATTTATATTTTTAATTATATTTTTTTTTGGTTTTAATTTTTCTGCATAATATAATAATATTCCACCAAAAAATAATCCATATATAATATTTTGTATATTAATTATTGTTTTTATTTTATAATAAAAAATTATACCAATAATTACTACTGGTAATGTAGTTATTATAATATGTAATAAATTTATTTTTTTTTCATAAAAAATATTAAATTTAATAGTATTTAATATAATTTTGATAATTTTTTTCCAAAAAAATAAAGAAATAGCTAATGTAGAACCTAATTGTATAATTATTTTAAATAATTGAATATTGTTATTATCTATTATATTTAATATTTTAGAAAAAATGAAAATGTGTGCACTTGAAGAAATTGGTAAAAATTCAGTTAAACCTTGTACTATACTTAATATTATAATAGAAGTATAATTTATTAACATTATTATCTTATCTCAATTTAAAATGTATATTTATATTTTTTTAAAAAAATTATTTTATATTAAATTTATAAATAAAATAAATTTTATTAATTGAAAGATAATTTTGAATTTATTTTTATTTTATTTAAAATATATTTTTTTTTTTCTAAAAAAAATTTTTTTGATCCAATATAAGCTATCATAGCGGCATTATCAGTACATAATTTTATATTGCTATAAAATAATTTAATATGATTTTTTTGTAAATTTTTTTTAAAAAAAATTCTAAGTTTTTTATTAGAACTTACACCTCCTGCAATTACTAATTGATTAATATTATATTTTTTTAAAGCCCATAAACTTTTTATGTAAAGTGTATCTATGATGGTATCTTCAAATGCACATGCAATATCTGCTTTAATTTGAAATGTTTTTAATTTTTTTTTTTGTATAAAATTTTTTACAAAAGTTTTTAATCCAGAAAAACTAAAATTTAAATTATTTTTTTTTAAAATCATTGGTCTAGGAAATATAAATTTTTTTGGAATTCCATATTTAGCTAATTTAGATAAGTTTTTCCCTCCGGGATAATCTAAACCTAATATTTTAGATGTTTTATCAAAAGCTTCTCCAACAGCATCATCTATATTTGTTCCTAATAATTTATATATTCCAAATTTATATGTATATATTAATTGTGTATGACCTCCGGAAATTAATAAACCAATAAAAGGAAAATTTGGTTTTTTTTTTTTTAACATAATTGAAAATAAATGTCCTTCCATATGATTTACTGGAATAACCGGTATATTTAAAATATATCCTAAAGAATGTGCAATAATAGTTCCTATAATTAAAGAATTTTTTTGTCCTGGGCCAGCGGTATAAGATATACAATCAAGGTTATTTAAATTTTTATTTATTTTTAATAAAGATTTTTTTATTAATGGAATAAGTTTTGTAAAATGATTTCTTGCTGCTAATTCAGGAACAACACCCCCATATTTAGAATGAATTTTTTGTGTGTAAATATTATTACATAATATACCTAAATTTTTATCATAAATTGCTACCGCTGTATCATCACATGATGTTTCAATTCCCATTATAAGCATAATTATTATCCTTTTTTATTATTAACTTTTTTTATAAATAAAAAAATATTTATATAATTTTTATTATATATTATAATACAAAATATAATAAAATTATGAATTAATATATTAAAATAGGAAACTTTATATGCCTGTTATAAAAGTACGTGATAATGAACCCTTTGATTTAGTTTTAAGACGTTTTAAACGTTCTTGTGAAAAAGCCGGAATATTAGCAGAAGTAAGACGTAGAGAATTTTATGAAAAACCAACAACAGAAAGAAAAAGAATAAAAGCTTCTGCAATTAAAAGATATGCAAAAAAAATTTCTAGAGAAAAATATAGGAGAATACGTTTATATTAAAATAAATATTTATTATAAATAATAACAAATTATAGAAAATTATTTTAATGATTAAATATGTTACTCGTACGTTTATTAATAATTTATTAGATAAAACTGATATCGTTTTTTTAGTTAAAAATAAAATTAAATTAAAAAAAGTAGGAAAAAGTTTTTTTGGTCTTTGTCCTTTTCATATGGAAAAAAATCCTTCATTTGTTGTAAATTCCAAAAAACAATTATATCATTGTTTTGGATGTGGTGTACATGGTAATATTATTGATTTTGTTATGAATTATGATAATTTATCTTTTTTAAAAAGTATAGAATCAATAGCAAATATATTTAAAATTCCTATTATAAATAATCAATCATATATTAAAAATAAAGTATCTAAAAATTATATTTTTTATAAATTAATTTTTAATATAAGTAATTTTTATAAAAATTCTCTATATAATACTTCTATGGGTAAAGAAGCATTTAAATATTTATTAAATAGAGGATTTAATACAAATATTATAAAATATTTTTCCATTGGTTTTTCTCCATTATATTGGATCGATAAAATAAAAAATAATCAAAAAAATATTGAAATTTTATATAAAAAATTAAATATTTTAAAAATAAATAAGAAAAATAATAAATATTATGATATTTTTTATAATCGTATTATTTTTCCAATTAAAAATATAAAAGGTTTTATAGTTGGATTTGGAGGAAGAATAACTAAAAAAAAAAATCCTAAATATTTAAATTCTGCAGAAAATATTATTTTTCATAAAAGTAACGAATTATATGGATTATATGAAACAAAAAAAGAAAATAATAATATTATTAAAAAAATATTAGTTGTTGAAGGTTATACTGATGTAATTAGTTTATTTCAATTTAATATAAAATATGCAGTAGCTACAATGGGTACTGCTATTACAAATAAACATATAAAAAAAATATTTACTGTAACAAATAAAATTATTTATTGTTATGATGGAGATAAAGCTGGTGTAAAAGCAAATTGGAAAGCTTTAAAAATTAGTTTAACATGCTTAATAAATGGAAAAGAAATAAGATTTATGATTTTACCTAATGAAGAAGATCCAGATAGTTTAATTAGAAAAGAGGGGAAAATCATATTTCAAAAAAGAATTAATAATACTTTGTCATTTTCTGATTTTTTTTTTAAAAAATTACTTTCAAAAAATTTATTTTCTTCTTGTGAAGAAAAGACACAATTTTGCTATAAAGCTTTATCTTTTATAAAATTAATTCCCGATTATCTTTTTCAAATAAATTTAATAAAAAAATTAGGAGAAAAAATTGGAATTATTAATTTACTTGATATATATAATTTACCAAATTATGAAAAAAAAATTATTACAAATAATTATCTTAAAAAAACTACTATTCGTAGATTATTAAGTTTATTAATACAAAATCCAAAACTAATAAAATTAGTACCAAAATTAACATTTTTTAAAACTTCTAATATAAATGGTTTATTTTTTTTTATTAAATTTGTTAATTTATATAAAAATAAAAATATAACGACATTGAAAATTTTAGAAGAATATAGAGGAACAAAATTAAAAAAAGTTCTTGAAATTTTAGTAACATGGAACCATATGATTTTTGATAATAAAATAGAAAAATTTTTTATTTATTTAATAAATAAATTAAAAATAAATATATTAGAAAATAGACAAGAATATTTAATATCTTTAGATAGAAAAAAAGGATTAAATTTTAAAGAAAAAAAAGAATTGTGGTCTTTAAATAAAATATTAATTGAAAAAAAAAATAATTTAAAATTATAAAAATATATATTTAAAAATAATAATTAATATATATAAATAATATATTTAATTAAATATTAGTATATTTTATTAACTAATTTTATAAAAATTTATGAAAGTAATAAATAAAATTATGGAACTATTTATGGATCATAACTCAAAATTACAATTTAAATTACTTGTAACACGTGGAAAAGAACAGGGTTATTTGACTTATTCAGAAGTTAATGATCATTTACCTGATAATATCATTAGTTCTAATCAAATTAAAGATATTATTCAAATGATAAATGATATGGGTATTCCAGTCATGGAAAAAACGCCAGATAATGATGATTTAATATTAAATAATAATCATACAGATGAAGTAGAAGAAGAAGCAGTACAAGTATTATCTAATGTAGAATCAGAAATGGGTAGAACAACAGATCCAGTACGAATATATATGCGTGAAATGGGAACAGTAGAATTATTAACAAGAGAAGGAGAAATTAATATAGCTAAACGTATAGAAGAAGGAATAAATCAAGTACAATGTTCAATAGCAGAATATCCTAAGTCAATAAAATATTTATTACAACAATATAATAAAGTTAAATCTGGAGATATTCGTTTATCAGATTTAATTCATGGTTTTATACATAATAAAAATAAAAAAAATATTTTAATATCTTCATCCGTAAATAAAAAATTATCTAATAACCAAACAGAAAATAATGAAAATATTATAGATTATGAATTAGCTGAAGAAAAATTTTTAGAATTACAAAAACAACATGATATAACATTAATTTTTATAAAGAAAAAAGGTATAAATCATTATCAATCATTAAATAAAATTAAAAATCTTTCAATAATTTTTAAACAATTTCGTTTGGTTTCTAAAGAATTTAATTATTTAGTAAATAATATGCGTTCTATAATGTTTCGTATACATATAGAAGAAAAAAATATTATGAATATGTGTATTCAAAAATATAATATTTTAAAAAAAGAATTTATTAAAATTTTTTATGAAAAAGAAATTAATAAAGAATATTTTTTTAAATCTTTAAAAAAATATAAATTAAAAAATAAATTTAATACATATGATATAAATATATTTTTTAATAAATTAAAAAATCACTTTAAAAATTTAATAAATATTGAAAAAGAAACTGGTTTAACAATTAAAAAAATTAGAAATATTAATAAAAAAATTACTACAGGTGAAATAAAAGCTAAAAAAGCTAAAAAAGAAATGATTGAGGCTAATTTAAGATTAGTTATATCAATAGCTAAAAAATATACAAATAGAGGATTACAGTTTCTTGATTTAATTCAAGAAGGAAATATTGGTTTAATGAAAGCAGTAGATAAATTTGAATATAGAAGAGGATATAAATTTTCTACATATGCCACATGGTGGATTAGACAAGCTATTACAAGATCTATTGCTGATCAAGCTAGAACAATAAGAATACCTGTACACATGATTGAAACTATAAATAAACTTAATAGAATTTCTAGAAAAATATTACAAGAATTAGGAAGAGAACCTACTCCAGAAGAATTATCCGAACATATGATGTTACCAGAAGAAAAAATTAGAAAAGTATTAAAAATAGCTAAAGAACCAATTTCTATGGAAACTCCTATAGGAGATGATGAAGAATCACATTTAAGTGATTTTATAGAGGATAATACTTCAGAATTACCATTAGATGCAGCAACATCAGAAAGTTTAAAAGTAGCAACATATAATATTTTGTCTAGTTTAACTCCAAGAGAAGCTAAAGTTTTAAGAATGAGATTTGGAATAGATATGAATTCTGATCATACTTTAGAAGAAGTTGGTAAACAATTTGATGTAACTCGAGAAAGAATTAGACAAATAGAAGCTAAAGCATTAAGAAAATTACGTCATCCTAGTAGATCTGAAATTTTAAAAAGTTTTTTAGATAATTAAAAAAATTTTTTTTATAAATTTTAATATAATCAAGTAATTAAAAATTAACTACTTGATTATATCAAATTTATTTTTTTAATAAAATTAATTTTTCTTCTTTCCTAATAGTTAAAATTTCACTACCTGATTTGTTAATAAGTATAGTATGCTCATATTGAGCTGAATTAGTTTTGTCTTGAGTTTTAACTGTCCATTTATCATTTGTTAAATAAACATTATGTTTTCCTATATTTATCATTGGTTCAATAGTAAAAATCATACCAGGTTTTAAAATTATACCATAATCATGTGAATTATAATGTAAAATTTGAGGATCTTCATGAAAATTTTTACCTATACCATGTCCACAATAATTTTTTACAACAGAAAAACTTTTTGATTCTACATATTTTTGAATAATTTGTCCTATTTTATGTAATCTAAGACCAGGTTTTAAAATATTAATAGCTTTATATAAGCTTTTTTGAGCAATTAAACATAATAACTTAGATTTTAAAGAAATTTTATTACCTACAAAAAACATTTTAGATGTATCACCATAATAATTATTATATAAGATTGTTACATCTATATTAATAATATCACCATTTTTTAAAATATCATCTTTACTTGAAATACCATGGCATACAATATCATTTTTAGAAATACATACAGATTTTGGGAATCCTTTATAACCTAAAGTAGCTGGTATAGCTTTTTGAACTTTAGTAATATAATCATGACATATAATATTTATTTCTTCTGTACTTATACCAGGTTTTATATAATTTTCAATCATTTCTAAAACTTCTGCGGCTAATTTACAAGACTTATGAATTTTTTTTATCTCTTCAGAATTTTTAATTAATATTTTCATTATTTAATTTTACATAGTTAATGGTTATTAATTGTATAATATTAAACATTATATTATAACTAATTAAGTTTAATAAAATTAAAATTTAAAATAAGAATATTATGAATTAAATAATTTTTTGTATAAATTATTATTATATAATATTATTTAATAATATATAAAAAAGGATAATAAATAATGTCTATATCTATTAATAAAATGTTTAAAGTAGGTGCACATTTTGGACATCAAACACGTTATTGGAATCCAAAAATGAAAAAATTTATTTTTTATAATAAAAATAAAATACATATTATTAATTTGGATAAAACTATTCTTATGTTTAATAATGCTTTAATGGAATTAAAAAAAATAAGTTTTCATAAAGGTAAGATTTTATTTATTGGTACAAAAAAAGCTGCTTCTGATTTAATTAAAGAAACAGCTAATAATTGTGGTCAATTTTTTGTAAATTATCGTTGGTTAGGAGGAATGTTAACAAATTGGAAAACTGTTAAACAATCTATTAAAAGATTAAAAGAATTAGAATTACAGAGTAAGGATGGAACTTTTAAACAATTAATAAAAAAAGAAGCATTAACACGTAATAGAGAATTACTAAAATTAGAAAAAAGTTTAGGAGGTATAAAAAATATGGGAGGATTACCCGATGCAATATTCGTAATAGATGCAAATTATGAAAAAATTGCTATTAGGGAAGCTAAAAAATTAAATATTCCTATATTTGCTATTGTTGATACAAATTCTGATCCAGATGATATTAATTTTGTTATACCTGCAAATGATGATGCTATTCGTGCCATAAAATTATATTTATATTATGTTACTAAAACTATTTTAAATAATAAAAAAGACAATAGTACTTATAAATTAGAAAATAAAATTAATTAGGAGATTATGTTGAAAATTAATATAAAAAAAATTAAGGAACTAAGAGATATTACTGGAGCTGGAATTACAGAATGTAAAAAAGCATTAATAAAAACCAAACAAGATTTAAATCTTGCTATTGATTACATAAGAAAATATTTAAAATTACAATCTATTAAAAAATTAAAAAATATAACAAAAGAAGGATTAATTACAGATTATGTAACAAAAGATTTTGGTATATTATTAGAAATAAATTGTCAAACAGATTTTATTACAAAATCAAAAAAAGTTATAAATTTTACGAAAGATATAATAAAATACATTACTCAAAATAAACAAACAGATATAAATATAATACGAAAAATTTTTAATAAAAAGAGAATGGAATTAATAGGATTATTAAAAGAAAATATATTTATTAATCGTCTTGGTTTTATTAAAGGAGAATTTATCGGTAAATATATACATCATAACAAACGTCTTGGAGTTATAATTCAATCAAATATAAATAATAAATTATTAATGAAACAAATTGCTATGCATATTGCTATGCTAAAACCAGATTATATTAATACACAAGATATTCCAATAGATATTATTGATCATGAATATAAAATACAAAAAAATATTATAATAAAAACAAATAAACCTCAAATAATTATAGATAAGATAGTTGAAGGTCGTGTAAAAAAATTTATAAATAATATTACTTTATATAATCAAAAATTCTTATTAGACAATAATAAAACTGTTAAAAAATATTTAAATGAAAATAATATGAAAATTTTAAAATTTATATGTTTTGAATTAGGATCAAATATAATTAAAAATTAATTTAAGCATAATTTAATTAATATTTTTTATTTAAATATTATCAATAAATTTAATAAAATTAAAAAAATTACCTATAATTATAAATTTTTATAAAGTTAAATTTTATTTATATAAAAATATATAAACTATATTATTATATAATAAATAAAAATTATATAGAATATATTATAAGATAAAGTAAATAGATAATATAAAAATTTAATAATTTTTTTAATATTTATTTTAAATATTAAAATAAAATATTTTTTGTATAATAAATATTAAAATATTTAATTTTTTAATTTATTAGAATATAGTTATATTATAAAAATAAATTATAAATAATATTTTTTTAAAAATATATTTATAATATATATATTTTTATATTAAAAAAAATTAATTTTATTTATATAATATTAATAAAAAATTATTTGAAAATAATTTTAAATAATTAATTTTTTAAATAAAGGTAATTATTATATGCATAGTGATATTATTAATAATAATAAAAAAAATATGGAAAAATGTTTAAATTCATTTATAAATAAAATTACTTTAATGTCTCAAAATAGATTATCTCCTTATTTATTGAATAATATATCTATAAAATTAGATAATAAATTAATATTAATTAATTACATATCTTCTATAGTAGTAGAAAATTCTTTTACTCTGAAAATAACTCCTTTTGATTTAAAAATAATAAAAAATATAGAAAAAAGTATTGCTCTTTCTAACTTAGATGTAACTACTAAAATAATTAATAATAATATTTATGTTTATATTTCTCCTATTACTGAAACTAAAAAAAGAAAAATATTAAAAAATATTAAAATAGAAGCTGAATTAAATAGAATTTATATTCGTAATATACGTAGAAAATCAAATAATAAAATCAAAATTTTTTTAAAAGAAAAAAAAATAGACGAAAATCAAGAAAAAAAATTATATAATTATATACAAAAACAAACTATATTATTTACAAATAAAATAAAAAAATTTGTAAAAAAAAAAGAAAAAGAACTTTTAAAATAAAATATTTATTTTTGATAAATCATTATATAATGATATTTATGTTTTAGAATAAAAATGAAAATTAATAAATTAAATATAAAAAATAATAATATTAATTATCCAAAACATATAGCTATTATTATGGATGGTAATAGAAGATGGGCAAAAAAAAATAAAAAAGTAAAATTTTTAGGACATAAAGAAGGTGTTAAAACTGTAAAAAAAATAATTGGATTTTCTTTAAAATATAAAATAAAAGCATTAACATTATATGCTTTTAGCAGTGAAAATTGGAAAAGATCTAGTAATGAAGTTAAATTTTTAATGAATTTATTTCAAGAAATTTTAGATATTGAGACAATAAATTTAAAAAAAAAAAATATACGTCTTAAAATAATTGGTAATACAAAAGAATTTAATATTTCATTGCAAAAATCAATCGCTAAAGCGGAATCTATAACTAGAAAAAATAATAAATTATTATTAAATATAGCAGCAAATTATGGTGGTCGTTGGGATATTACTAATAGTGTTAAAAAAATTTTTTTAAATATAAATAAAGGATTATTAAATATTAAAGATATTAACGAAAATATAATAAATAATTATATTTGTTTAAATAATATTTTTCCTATAGATTTAGTAATAAGAACAGGAGGTGAATATCGTATTAGTAATTTTCTAATTTGGCAAATTGCATATTCAGAATTATATTTTACAAAAAAATTATGGCCTGAATTTAATAAACAAGATTTTAAAAAAGCAATAAAATCTTTTGTAAAAAGAAATCGTCGTTTTGGTGGTGATTAAATTGATAAATTTTAAAAAAAATATAAATATTTTATTTTAAAATATAATATAATTTAATTAAATATTAATTTCAGGAGTTAAAATTTTGTTTAGTATTTTATATACTATAATAGTATTTATTATTACTATAAGTAGTTTAATTATAGTGCATGAATATGGACATTTTTGTACAGCAAGATTTTTTAATACATATGTAGAATGTTTTTCATTAGGTTTCGGTAAAAAAATTTTTGAATATCGTGATAAATATGGAACTAATTATATTTTAAGATTAATTCCATTAGGTGGTTATGTTAAAATGCCTGATTTTATAGAAAAAGATAATATTAAATATAATTTCAAAAAATATAAATTTTTATTTTTTAATCAGTTAAATTTTTTAAAAAAAATTTTAATTATTTTAGGAGGACCAATTGCAAATATTATTTTTGCAATAGTAATTTACTGGATTATTTTTTTTATAGGATTTCCTATAAAAAAAACTATTATTAATGAAATTAATTATGCTTCAATAGCTAATAATATTGGATTAAAATCAAATTTAGAAATTAAAAAAATTAATAATGTTAATATTTCTAATTGGAATATTTTTAATATAGAATTAATTAAAAATATAAATAACAATAAAAAAATATATTTAGAAATTAATAAAATAAATTCAAATATTATAATCAAAAAAACATTAAATATTTACAAAAAATCTATTAAATTTTTAAAAGAAAAAAATTTAATATTTATATTAGGAATTATACCTAAAGAATTAAAAATTAATCCTAATATTAGTTATATTATACCTGGATCTATAGCAGAAAAATTAAAATTACATATTGGTGATAAAATTATAAACATAGAAGAAAAAAAATTTACAAATTGGTATAATTTTCAAAAATTTCTTTATCAAAATCATAATAAAATTATACATTTTAGTATTAAAAGAAATAAAAAAAAGATAAATTTTAGTATTTTACCTATTATTATAAAATCTAAAAATAAAAATTTTTTAGGATTTTTACCAGAAATAATTAGTATAAAAGATACATCAAAAATTATATGTAAATATAATTTTTTTGAAGCATTAAAAAAATCTTTAAATAAAAATTTAAATTTAATTAATATAATTTTAAATTCTTTTATAAATTTTTTTTATAATAAAAATAATATTTATAAATTAAATGGTCCTATTTCTATAGGTTATATTGCTGGGAAATTAGTTCGTAATAATTTTATTTATTATTTTATGTTTTTAGCTTTAATAAATATTAATTTAAGTATTATTAATTTATTTCCTTTTCCTATATTAGATGGAGGACAATTACTTCTTTTATTTTTTGAAAAAATTACAAGTAAAAAATTATCATATAAAATTAAACAATTAATATATAATATTAGTATTATTATCTTAATTATTATTATGGGGATTACATTAATAAATGATATTAAACAATTTTAAAAAAAAATTTTTTTTAAAAATAAATCAATATTATAAATATTTATTTATATTTATACTTATTTTAAATACAAATATTATTTCTTATGATTATAATATAAAAAAAAAAAAAGATTTATATTGTATTAATAAAATAATATTTTTTGGTATTAATAAAATAAAATTAAAAAATTTTATTACTAATATAAATTCATATAAAAAAAAATGTATGTCTGAAAAAGATATATCTAATATTATGAATACATTATTTCTTACTAATATGTTTAATAATATTGATATTTTTAGATATAAAAATTTAATTTTTATCAAAATTTTAGAAAAACCTATTATTAATAATATTCTTATTAAAGGTAATAAAATTATTTATAATAATTTTATAAATTTATTATTAAAGAAATTTAACATAAAAAAAGGAGAAATATTAAATAATGTTCTATTATTTTATTTTAAAAAAAATATTGAATATGTATTTTTAAAAAATGGTATGTTTACTTCTAAAGTTAAAATTAAAATTACAACAGATATAAATAATAGAGCAAATATTCAAATTTTATTTAAAGAACATGATATTACAAAAATAAATGAAATAAATATTATAGGAAATAATAATTATACAACTAATTTTTTATTAAATTATTTAAAAATAAATAATCATTTCTTTTTTAAAAAAGAAACATATCAAATTAATTTTATTATTGATATTTTAATTAAATTAAAAAATTTTTATTTTAATAGAGGATATATAAATTTTAAAATTAAAAATATTACTCAATATTTATCATTTAATAAAAAAAAACTAAATTTAATAATCACAATTCAAGAAAATAAAAAATTTTTTTATAAAAAAATTATTTTAAATATAAATAAAAAAAAATATTATAAAAATATAAAAAATATAATTAATATTACTCCTGGAAATATTTATAATAATAGTGTAGTGATACAATCAAGATATAAAATTAAACAATTTATGAACAATCATGGATTTTTAAATAATAAAATTAAAATAAAAAAAATATTTAACAATAAAAATAATACAATAGATTTAATTTTTGATATTAAAACACAAAAAAAATTTTATGTAAGAAAAATAGATTTTTTAGGAAATAATTTTACTCATGATTATATATTAAGGAATCAAGTATTACAGATGGAAGGAACTTATATTAATGTTGAACTTTTAAAAAAAACACAAAAAAAATTATATTCATTGGGTTATTTTGATAAAGTTGAAATTTTTTTACATAAAAATCATGATTTAGCAAACACAATAGATATCATATTTAAAGTTAAGGAAAAAAATATAGGTTTTTTAAATACTAATTTAGGAATGGGGATGGGTGGATCATTATCATTAGATACTAACATAAAACAAAATAATTTTATAGGTACTGGTTATGATGTAGATATTAATTTTAATAAGGATTTTTATCATTATTATTTAGAATTTTTTGTAATGAAAAATAATGTTTTTTTAAATCAAGTTAATATTGGTATAAAAATATTTATAAATAAACTTAAAGAAAATAATAATTTTTTTTATGATTATATCAATAAAAATAAAGGAATAATTGGAATAATAAAATTTCCTATAAATAATAATATTTTTCTAGAAAGTAATTTTGGATTTATAAAAAATCAAATTAATAATATTAAACCACAAATATCTTTATGGCGTTATTTTAAAAGTATAGGATATAAAAAATATAATAAATTATATAAACATTATTTATTAGATGAATTTATTATTCAATATTCATTTTTTCATAATAATTTAAATAATTTTCAATTTCCATTTAATGGAAACTTAATTTCTATTGATACAGATTTTACTGCACCAGTGTATATTAATACTGGAAATTATAAAATTGATTTTAATTATTTACAATATTTTCCTTTAAATTTAAAATTTTTACATAATTCTTTAGTATTTTTATTTAAAAGTAATATTGGTTATGGAAATAGTTTTTTTGGAGAATATCCTTTTTATAAAAATTTTTTATTAGGAGGGGCTAATTCAATTAGAGGGTTTAAAAATAATAGTATTGGACCAAAAGCAGTATATTATTCCTCAAAGGAACATTATTGTAATAATAAAAAAACTATTTGTTTATCGGATAATTCAATTGGAGGTAATTTTTTAATTAATATAAATAATGAATTAATTATGCCTGTTCCTTTTATAAAAGATAAGTATAAAAAAGAAATAAAATCTTCTATATTTTTAGATATAGGTAATTTAGTAGATACTTCATGGAAAAATGATTATTTATCTAAATTATATAAAATTCCAAAATTTAGTACTTTTACAAAAATTAAAGCATCAATTGGTTTTTCTTTAAAATGGTATTCTCGATTTGGAAAAATTACTTTATCTTATGCATATCCATTAAAAATGGAAAAAACAGATAAGATTGAATTTTTTCAATTTAGTATTTCAAAAATCTGGTAATTTTTTATATTTTAAATTTAATAAAAGGTTTAAATAAAATGAAATATTATTTAAAAACTATAATATTATTAATATTAATTTTAGTTATACCATGTAATAAAGTTTTTTGTTGCCCTAAAATAGCTATTATAAATCTTGCAAAAATTTTTCAAACTATACCTCAAAAAGAAAAAATATCTAAGGAATTAAAAAAGGAATTTGATTTAGAAATTAAAAAAATTAAAAAAATGGAAATATTATTAAAAAATAAAATAAAAAAATTAAAAAATAAAAATTTATCAAAAAAATTAAAAAAAAAAATAGAAAGAGAAATAATATATGAAAAAAAATTATTATTTAAAAAAATAAAAAGTTTTAAAATAAAAAATAATCAAAAACAAAATAGAGCACGTAACAAAATATTATTTTTTATTAATAAATTAATTAATATTGTTGCAGAAAAAGGACATTATAATATAATTATAGATGTTTCTTTTTTATCATATGTAAAAAATGTTAAAGATATAACAAATGATGTTATAGAATTAGCAAATAAACAAATAAATATATTGTTAATAATGTAAAATAATAAAATTAATTATAAAATAATTATTTTAAAATTTTATATTTTATTATAAAGAAAAATTATTTTGAATAATAAAAATTGTTCTGTAATAAATATTAATGAAATTTTGTATATGCTACCTCATAGATATCCATTTATTTTAATTGATAAAGTTATAGCATTTAAAAAATTTAAATTTTTAAATGCTATAAAAAATATTTCTATAAATGAACCTTATTTTCAAGGACATTTTCCAAAAACACCTATTTATCCTGGAGTATTATTATTAGAATCTATGATACAAACTACAAATATTCTTTTATATAAAAGTATTAATCAAAAAAATATAAAAAATAAAGAAATCTGTTATTTAACAGGTATTGATAATGCGCGTTTTAAAAAACCTGCTTTTCCAGGAGATCAAATACTAATTAATAGTATTATAGAAAAAAAAAAAAAATCTTTTATAAGTTTTTATAGTATAGCTAAAATAAATAATAAAATTATTTGTCAAGCAACAATTACTTGTATGAGAGTTTTAAAATAAAAATTTTCGATTTTTATCAAATTTAAGAAATTTTATATATAATATGAATTATCCAGAATTTATTCATTTAAATGTACATAGTGATTATTCGATACAAGATGGATTAGCAAAAATAGAACAACTTGTAGAAAAAGTTTCACTATTAAATATGCCAGCAATAGCTATCACAGATTTTAGTAATATTTTTGGTTTAATAAAATTTTATAAATATGCTCATAATTTTGGTTTAAAAGCTATTATTGGAGCAGATTTTAAAATTAAAAATTTATTTAATTTAAATAATAGTAATCAATATTCAAAATTAACAATATTAATAATGAATAATATAGGTTATCAAAATTTAAAATTACTAATTTTTGACACTTATAAAAATGGTTACAATAGCCAAATTGGACCTATAATAACTTATGATCTACTTAAAAAGTATAATAAAGGATTAATTATATTATCAGGTGGAATAAATGGAGATATAGGTAAAAATATTTTACAAAAAAATTTTTTTTTAGTAGAAAAAATAATTTTTTTTTATAAAAAATATTTTTATAATCGTTTTTATTTTGAATTAAATCGTACTAATCATATATATGAAGAAAATTATATAAATTTAATTCTTAAATTTGCAAATTATTTTTCTATACCAGTTGTTGCTACTAATAACGTACGTTTTTTAAACAAACAAGATTTTTATGCACATGAAATTCGTGTAGCAATAAATAAAAGTTATACTTTAAATGAAAGTAAAAAAAAATCTAATTATAGTAAAGAACAATTTTTAAAAAGTCAAAAAGAAATGTATATTTTATTTAAAGATATACCTGAAGCACTAAATAATAGTGTAGAAATTGCTAAAAGATGTAATGTTTTTTTATCTTTAGGAAAATATTTTTTACCTAATTATTCAATAATAAAAAATATAACACCACAGAATTATCTTATCAAAAAATCTTATATAGGTTTAACAAAAAAATTAAAAATTTTATATAAAAACTCTGATTTATTCAAAATACAAAAAATAAAATATAAAAAAAGATTAGATCTAGAATTAGATATTATTAATAAAATGGGTTTTCCTAGTTATTTTCTTATAGTTATGGAATTTGTTCAATGGGCAAAAAAAAATAATATACCTGTTGGACCTGCAAGAGGATCTGGTGCTGGTTCATTAGTTGCTTATGTTTTAAATATTACAAATTTAGATCCAATAAAATTTGATCTAATTTTTGAAAGGTTTTTAAATATTGAAAGAATTTCATTACCAGATTTTGATATTGATTTTTGTATGGAAAAACGTGATTTAGTTATTAATCATGTAAGAGAAATATATGGAAATACATCAGTATCCCAAATTATAACATTTGGAACTATGACTGCAAAATCTGTAATAAAAGATGTTGGTAGAGTACTAGGATATCCGTACGATTTTCTTAATCGTATTTCAAAACTAATACCTTTAGATGTTAAAATAAGTTTAAAAAAGGCATTTATAAATAATAAAAAATTACATGATTTATATAAATCTGATATTAATATTAAAGAATTAGTAAATACTTCTCTTAAATTAGAAGGAACAATAAGAAATGTTGGTAAACATGCAGGTGGAGTTGTTATATCTCCAGATAATATTACAAAATATACGACAATATATTGTGATGATAATGGAAAAAATATAGTTACTCAATTTGATAAAAATGATATAGAAGATATTGGTTTAGTAAAATTTGATTTTTTAGGATTAAGAACTTTAACTGTTATTAATTATTCATTAAATATAATTAATAAAAAAAGATTTGAAAAAAAAAAAAAATTAATAGATATTAATAATATTAATTTAGATGATAAAAAAATTTTTAATTTTTTAAAAACTGCTAAAACTACGGGTATATTTCAATTAGAATCTGAAGGTATTAAGAAGTTAATAAAACAATTAAAACCAGATAATTTTGAAGATTTAATTGCTTTATTAGCTTTATTTCGTCCTGGACCATTACAATCAGGAATGGTTGAAAATTTTATTAATCGAAAAAATGGAAAAGAAGTAATATCATATCCTGATATAAATTGGCAACATAAAAAATTAAAACCAATATTAAAATCTACATATGGAATTATTTTATATCAAGAACAGGTTATGAAAATAGCACAAATATTAGCAGGATATAGTTTAGGTGAAGCTGATATTTTAAGAAGAGTAATAAGTAAAAAACAACATGAAAAAATGTCAAAACAAAGAAAACGTTTTTTACAAGGTTCTCAAAAATTAAAAATTAATAATATTTTATCTATGAAAATATTTGATTATTTAGAAAAATTTTCTTCATATGGATTTAATAAATCTCATTCTGCTGGATATGCTTTAATATCTTACCAAACTTTGTGGTTAAAATTTTATTATCCTTCAGAATTTATGGCGGCTGTTTTAACATCGGAAATGGATAATATAAATAAAACTATTAATTTAATATCTGAATGTAAAAATATGAAAATTAATGTTTTACCTCCTAATATTAATAATAGTTCCTATAAATTTAATGTTGATAAATATGGTAATATTATATATGGACTAGGAGCAATAAAAGGAATTGGTGAGCAACAAGCATATAATATAATTAATATAAGAAAAAAAAATAATTTTTTTAAATCTATATCTGATTTTCTTATTAAAATAAATTTAAAAAAAATAAATAAAAGAAT
Organism: Enterobacteriaceae endosymbiont of Donacia semicuprea; assembly: GCF_012570535.1. NCBI lineage: Bacteria > Pseudomonadati > Pseudomonadota > Gammaproteobacteria > Enterobacterales > Enterobacteriaceae > Enterobacteriaceae endosymbiont of Donacia semicuprea. Next base: position 235,752 of record NZ_CP046210.1, on the reverse strand, counting down.
TTTAGAAGTACTAATAACTTCTGGTTCATTAGATTGTTTTAATTTTAATAGAGGAATTTTAATAAATAATTTAGAAAAAATTATAAAAATAACTAATAAATATTTACAAGAAAAAAAAACAGGTCAAATAGATTTTTTTAATATAAATAATAAAAAATTATTAATAGATAAAAAATTTATTGATAATAACATAAATTATTTTTGGTCTAAAAAAAATATTTTAATAAAAGAAAAAAATACTTTAGGATTTTATTTAACAGGTCACCCAATACATATTTATTTTAAAGAAATTATGTTTTATACTAAAAATAGAAGTATTAATAATATAATTATGAATTATAAAAAAAATATTTATTTACCTATAACAATAGGAGGTATAATAAGTAATATTCGTAATTCTTATAATAAAAAAAAACAAAAAATTTTTATTTTTAATTTAGATGACAGTACTAATATAATTGAAGTACATATATTATTAAATAAATTAAATAATAATTTAATTATATTAAATAATATTGTAATAATACGTGGAATTATATATTTCAATAATTTTAAAAAATTATTTATATGTGATGCTTTTCATATAAAAGATATTGAAGAAACTAGAAAAAAATATTTACATAGTATAAATATTATTTTTATGAATGATTTTTTTTTAAAAAAAAATTCTTTTTTAAAAAATCTTAAAAAATTAATTTTTTTTGATAAAAATCATGATAAAAATTTAATACAAATATATTTTTATTCTAATTTTTTTGGTATAAAAAAAAAAATATTTTTTAAAAAATTTTACTATATTTCAATTAATGAAAATAAATTTATTTATTTACTAGATAATAATAATAATAATAATATTAAATTTGAATTTAATTAACTCAATTAAATATTTTTTTTAAAAATAAAATTATGTTAATAAAAACTGAGATACAATTAATGTTATGTAAATTTAAAAAAATACTATTAGCATATAGCGGAGGTATAGATTCTACAGTATTACTATATAATTTAGTAAAATTAAGAGAAAAATATCCAATTTTATTAAGAACTATTCATATTAATCATAATTTACACATTTTATCAAATAATTGGTCTAAAATATGTAGGTTACAATGTCAAAAATGGAACGTTTTATTTATAAAAAAAAATATAAAAATTACACAAAAAAATAATATAGAAAAATATGCTAGAATAAAAAGATATAAGATTTTTGAAAATATTATTAAAAATGATGAAATTTTAGTTACTGCTCATAATTTAAATGATCAATGTGAAACTTTTTTACTTGCTTTAAAAAGAGGAAGTGGCCCTAAGGGATTATCTGGAATATCTAAAATAAGTATATTAAATAATATAAAATTATTTCGTCCTTTTTTAGAGATTACTAGAAATCAAATATTTAAATATGCTATAGAAAAAAAAATAAGTTGGATAGAAGATCCTAGTAATAAAGATATAAGATATGACCGTAATTTTTTAAGAAATATTATTTTACCTAAAATTATAAATAGATGGCCTTTTTTTAATTATTCAGTCAATAGATCTTCAATAATTTGTCAAGAACAAGAAAAACTTTTAGTAGATTTAATGAATCCAATATTAATGAAATTAATACAAAAAAATAATAGTTTATTCATTACTCCATTATATAAATTTAGTACAATAAAAAGAAATTTTATAATTAGAAGATGGATTGAATATAATAAATATTATTATATGCCTTCTAGAAGAATGTTATTTATTATATGGAATGAGATTATTTGTTGTAAAAATAATAATAATCCACAAATTAAAATAGGAAAATATATTATTCGTAAATATAAAAATTATTTGTTTTGTATAAAATATTTTAATAATTTGAAAAATATTTTATTAACATGGGATAATTTAAATGTTCCATTTATATTACCTAATAAATTAGGAAAATTAGTAACATTAGATACTAATATAAATTATAAAGATAAATTTATAAATATAAGAAAACCAAATTATCATGAAAGTGTATATATAAAGTTTAATATTACAGGTAAATATTATTTTAATGAATTAAAATGTAAAAAAAATATAAATGATATATGGAAAAATTTATTAATTCCTAAGTGGAAAAGAGAACAAATACCGTTATTATTTTATAATAATGAATTCATTGCAGAACTAGAAAATAATTTGGTTACAAAAGAAGGAAAAATTTCTTCAAATAACAAAAATAATTTTTTTATTTTTTGGGAAAAAAAATATTAAAACACTTGTTTAATTTAATTTTTTTAAAAATAAAATCAGTAATTAAATCTAAAGAAATAATATCTTTAAATCCTGTTTTTCTATGTCTATATTCAACATTATTATTAATAATATTATTATTATTGATAATAATAATATATGGTATTCCAATAATATCTATATCTGAAAACATAATACCAGGATTTATTTTTCTATCATCTAATAGAACTTCTATACCTAATGAAATAAATTTTTTATAAATTAAAAAAGATTTTTTTTTTACCATAGGATGGTTATACATATTAATAGGAATAATAGCTATTAAAAAAGGAGCTAGTAACGAATTAGGCCAATATATACCTTTTAAATCATAATTTTGTTCTATAACAGCAGCAATTAATCTTGATATGCCAATTCCATAACAACCCATATATAAATGTTGTTTAATTTTTTTTTTATTATGAATATAAATATTCATTGATTCAGAATATTTTTTTCCAATTTTAAAAATATGAGCTATTTCTATACTATTTTTAATTTTTATTGAATTTTTTTTTAATTTTTTATCTAAAAAATAATAATTATCTTTAAAAAAGAAAATTTTACTTTCTCCATTTTTTGATAAAACATGAAATTCATGAGAAATATTTCCACCAATAACACTATTATTTGCTTGTATTACGAAATAATTTATTTGTATTAAATCAAAAATTTTTCTATAAGTATTTAATACAACTTCATATGTTTGTTGTAGACATTTTTTATTCATATGAAATGAATAACTATCTTTCATTATAAATTCTTTAGAACGTATAACTCCTAAACGAGATCTTATTTCATCTCTAAATTTTGTTTGTATTTGATATAAATGAATAGGTAAAGATTTATAAGATTTAATTTCATGATTTATTAAATAATTAATAACTTCTTCATGAGTAGGGCCTAAAATAAAACTATTTTTTTTTCGATCTAAAATTTTTAATAATTCTTCACCATAATCATTTATACGTCCACTTTTTTCCCAAAGATAACTAGGATGTATCATGGGTAATAATAATTCTATTGCATTTATATTATTCATTGTAAAACGTATTATTTTTTCAAAATTTTTAATTACTCTCAATCCACTTGGCAACCAAATATATATTCCAGAAGATAATTTTTTAATCATTCCTGCTTTAATCATTAAAGAATAACTATTTATATTTTGATTATGTATTTTATTTTTAGATGTAAAAAATAAATATTTAGTAGTTAACACTAAAACCTCTTTTAAAATTAATTATTAATAAATAATATTATTTTTTTTATAATTTAAATAATTTAACCAATTTAAAAATAATAAATTACCATGACTTTTCCAGTTAATTTGAGGTATTAAATTGGGATTGTTTAGAGGATAATAATTATAAGGTATATCTATATTTTTTTTATTTTTTTTTAAATTGTTTAAATATTCTTCATGTATTGTTAAAGAATCATATTCTGGATGTCCTGTAACAAATATATATTTATTATTTTTACTAGTAAAAAGATAAACACCTGATTCTTTTGAATAAGAAATAATTTTAAAATTATTATAATTTTTAATAAAATTTAAAGAAAAATTAGAATATCTTGAATGTGGTACAAAAAAATAATCATCAAAACCTTTAGTTAAAAAATTATTTTTTAATAAAATATTATGTTTAAATATACCTAATATTTTTTTTTTATGAATTTTTTTTGGAATATTATATAATATATTTAATACAGCTTGTACAGACCAACATATGGATAAAATAGAATTAACATGATTTTTAGCCCAATGTATTATTTTTACAAATTCTTTCCAATATCTTATATTAATAAAATCAATTAAACCTAAAGGTGCTCCCGTAATAATTAATCCATCATAATACTTACTAGATATTTGTTCTAAATTAATATAAAATTTTTTAATATGCTTAATGGATAAATAATTAGATGATTTTTTATCATAAACACATAATAGAGATAAATCTATTAATAATGAAGAATTAGATAATAACCTAATTATTTGATTTTCTGTTTCAATTTTTTTAAACATTAAATTTAATAAAATTACTTTAATTTTATTTGGATATTTTTTATTTGCAATTTTTTGTAATAAAAATATATTTTCTTTTTTTAAAAAATTAATAGCAGGTAATTTTTTTATAACTAAAACGGGCATATTCCTTTATTCCTTATTTAAATATTTATATAAAATTATGTTAGAATTATGAAAATTAAATTTTTTATTAAAATATAATAAAATATTTAAATAAAAATATATTACTATTTTAGTAGTAAGAAAATTTATGTTTTTTATGTAAAGTTATATCACATATTCCTTTAATACTAGGAAAATTATTTAATAATTCTTTTTCTATTTGATTTTTAAGAGTATATTGACTCATTGCACAACCTTGACAACCACCACGAAATTCTAATAACAAAATATTATTTTTAGTTATTTCTTTTAATACAATAAAACCACCGTGTAATGATAATTTAGGATTAATTATATTTTTTATAAAAATATTAATATTTTTTTTTAAATCTTTAGTTTTTACATTATTTTCTTTATATTTTTTATTTAAAAAAATGAATTCTAATTTAGAAGATAATTCTTTTTTTATTAAATCAATTTTAATATTTTTTAAAAATTTAAAACTATTTATTTCTATAAATATAGAAAATTTTTTAAATTCTAATTTAATATCATCATTTTTAATTTTTTTTATATTACAAAAAGAAACATTACCTTTTAAAATATTATTTTTTGTTAAAACAAAAATTCTAATATATGTATTAATATCTTTTTGAGATAATAAATCTAAAAAATATTTTTGAGCTGATTTTGTAATCTGTAACATAATTAAAAAAATAATTAAAATTATTAAAGTATCTATTTTAGATAATATATGTTTTAAAAAAAAAAACAATATATTTAATAATATATTTTTTATAAAAAAATATTTTAAATATTAATTTTTTATTATAAAATGAATTAGATCTATCATTTAATTATTTTAATTACTTAACTTAAAATATATAAAGGTTAGTGAGAAATAATATATGCGTCCAATGCTTAATATTGCTATACGTATAATACGTAATATTGGTAATATCATTATTAAAAATTATGAAATACAAAATATAAATTCCGATTATAATAAACATAATATTAATTTATTTATAAAAAAAATTAATAAAAATTTAAATAATATGATTACTAAAGTAATTTATGATATATACGCAAAAAATATTACTTTTTTATGTAAAAAAAAATTTTTTATTTTTAAATATAAAAAAACTGTATGGATTATAAATCCTTTAGATGGAATTATTAATTTTTTTAAAAAATTACCTCATTTTTCAATATCTATTGCTATTTGTATAAAAGGAAAAACTGAAATTTCTTTAGTATATGATCCATTAAAAAATGATTTATTTACAGCAATAAGAGGACAAAATGCTCAACTAAATGGTTATAAATTACGTTGTGATAAATATTTTCAAAATAAAAATTTATTATTTGCTTTAAATACTAATTATATGTTTTTTACAAAAAAAAAAAATGTTGATTTAATCAATTTATTTATTAAAAATTTAATTTCACTTAGAATAAGTGGTTCTATTTCTTTAGATTTAGCATATTTAGCTGCAAATAAAATTGATTGTTATTTAAATAATAATGTACAAAATTTTAATTATTTACTTGCTGGAGAATTAATTATTAAAGAATCAGGCGGATTAATAACAGATTTTGTAGGTAATTGTAATTATAAAAATTCTACTAACATATTAGCAGGTAATGCTGATATTATAAAATTAGTAATTTCTAAAATTAAATAATTTATAAATTATAATTATTTTTTAATAATAAAAAAATTATTTAATTATAAATATATAAAAAATATAATTTAAATTATAAAATTAAAAGTCCCGGACATATCATAATGATTATAAAAAAAATAAAAAATAAAATAAAATCTAAATTAGAACCTATATATTTAAAAATTAATAATAATAGTCATAATCATAATAATCATATATCAAATTTAATAACTCATTTAGAAATTATTATTGTTAGTAATTTTTTTATTAAAAAAAAATTAATTAGTAGACATAGATTAATATATCATATTATAGGTGATATATTAAAGGATATTCATTCATTATCTTTATATACTTATACATCTGTTGAATGGGAAAAAATTAAAATTCATAAAATATAAAATATACATTATCTACATATTATATAAAAAATTTTTCATTTTTAAAAAAGGATAATAATTTTGTATAAAAAAAATAATAAAATTTTTAAAAAACATCAAATGTATACAATACCAATTGTAATAGAACAAACCTCTAAAGGAGAGAGATCATATGATATTTTTTCAAGATTATTAAAAGAACGTATTATTTTTTTAACCGGTACTATTGAAGATAGTATGGCTAATTTAATAGTTGCACAAATATTATTTTTAGAATCAGAAGATCCAAATAAAGATATATTTATTTATATAAATAGTCCAGGAGGCATTATTACATCAGGAATGTGTATTTATGATACTATGCAATTTGTTAAATCAGATATTAGCACTCTTTGTATAGGACAAGCATGTTCAATGGCTGCTTTTTTATTAGCAGCTGGGAAAAAAAATAAAAGATTTTGCTTACCTAATGCTAGAATAATGATACATCAACCAATAGGAAGTTATCAAGGTCAGGTAACTGATATAGAAATTCAAACTCAAGAAATTTTAAGAATAAAAAATTACCTAAATAAACTTTTTGCACTTCATACAGGTAAATCTATTGAAATTATTGAAAAAGATACTAATAGAGATAGATTTTTAACAGCTAAAGAAGCGATAAGATATGGTTTAATAGATGATATTATTTCTAATAAAAATAATATTATTACTTAGTTTTATAAAATTATAAAAATTACTACTTATTAATTTTTAAATGAGGTTTTTGATGATAAAAAAAAAGGATAATTTAAATAAAATATTATATTGTTCTTTTTGTAAAAAAACACAGAATGAAGTTATTAAATTAATATTAAGTGATAATAAAGTTCATATTTGTAATGAATGTATTACATTATGTAATAATATTTTACAAAAAGAAAATCAAAAACAATATAAAAATTTTAATAAAAATAATTATTTAAATTTACCTACACCACATAAAATTTTTAATTATTTAAATAATTATGTGATTAGTCAATCACAAGCTAAAAAAATACTTTCAGTATCAGTATATAATCATTATAAAAAATTAAAAAATTATAATAAAAAAGATAATATAATAGAAAAAAGTAATATCCTTTTATTAGGACCTACTGGTAGTGGTAAAACATTATTAGCTGAAACATTAGCACGTTTTCTTAATATACCTTTTGCTATTGCAGATGCAACTACTTTAACAGAAGCTGGATACGTAGGAGAAGATGTAGAAAATGTTATTCAGAAATTATTACAAAATGCTAATTATGATATAGAAAAAACAGAAAATGGTATTATATATATTGATGAAATTGATAAAATTGCACGTAAATCAGAAAATGTTTCTATAACAAGAGATGTTTCCGGAGAAGGTGTTCAACAATCTTTATTAAAATTAATTGAAGGTACAATTGCCTCTATACCACCACAAGGTGGACGGAAACATCCGCAACAAGAATTTATTAAAATAAATACTAAAAATATATTATTTATTTGTGCTGGATCTTTTTATGGATTAGAAAAAATTATTTTAAATCGATTAAATAGTTCTAGTAAAATAGGATTTCATATAAAAAAAGAAAAAAATTCAAATAAATTTTGTAATAAATATAAAATTTTAAAAAAAATTTTACCCGAAGACTTAATAAAATTTGGATTAATACCAGAATTTATAGGACGTTTACCTATTATAGTTTCATTAAATGAATTAAATCAAAAAAAATTAATAAAAATTTTATTAGAACCCAAAAATTCTCTTATTAAACAATATCAAACCTTATTTAAATATGAGAATATTAAATTAAAATTTAAAGATGATGCTATTGAATTAATAGCTAAAAAAGCATTATTATTAAATACTGGGGCTAGAGGACTAAGATCTATTTTAGAAAAATCATTATTAGATATAATGTATGATACACCTTCAATAAAAAATATAAGTAAAATTATAATTAATAGTAATGTTATTAATAATATTTCCCAACCTATTATAGAATATAAAAATAATAGTTAAAATATAATTAATTTTAATTTTATATATAAAAATATATTTTATAATATAATTATAATAAAGAGAAAAATTTATGAATTCTGAAATTTCAGAACGTATTGTAATTCCTGTATTACCATTACGTGATGTAGTAGTATATCCTCATATGGTAATTCCTTTATTTATTGGTAGAAAAAAATCTATTCGTTGTTTAGAAACAGCAATGCATAATGATAAAAAAATTATGTTGGTTGCTCAAAAAGAAGCATCTAATGATAATCCTAATATTAATGATTTATTTAGTGTTGGAACAATTACTTCTATTTTACAAATGTTAAAATTGCCTGATGGAACAGTAAAAATATTAGTAGAAGGTTTATATAGAGCAAATATAAAAGTTTTATCAGATAACGATAATTATTTCACAGCTGAAATAGAATATTTATCTTCGCCTAATCTTGAAGTTAAAGAACAAGAAATATTAATAAGAACAGCTATTAATCAATTTGAAAGATATACTAAATTAAATAAAAAAATTCCTCCAGAAGTTTTAAATTCCTTAAATAATATTAACGATGCAGCAAAATTAGCTGATACTATAGCAGCACATATGACTTTAAAATTATCTAATAAACAATTAATATTAGAAATGTCAAATATTAATGAAAGATTAGAATATTTAATGGCTATAATGGAATCAGAAATTGAATTATTACAAGTAGAAAAAAAAATTAGGAATAGAGTTAAAAAACAAATGGAAAAAAGTCAAAAAGAATATTATCTCAATGAACAAATGAAAGCTATACAAAAAGAATTAGGAGAAACAGATGAATATTTTGATGAAAATAAAATATTAAAAAAAAAAATAAAATTAGCAAAAATGCCAAAAGAAGCAAAAGAAAAAACTTATGCCGAATTAAAAAAATTAAAAATGATGTCTCCTATGTCAGCTGAAGCAACAGTTGTTAGAGGATATATAGAATGGATGATACAAATTCCATGGAATAAAAAAAGTAGATTAAAAAAAAATTTATGTAAAGCTAAAAAAATATTAGATCAAGATCATTTTGGTTTAGAATCTGTTAAAGAACATATTTTAGAATATTTAGCAGTACAAAATAGATCTAATAAAATTAGAGGACCAATTTTATGTTTAGTAGGTCCATCTGGAGTAGGTAAAACATCATTAGGAAAATCTATAGCAAAAGTAACAGGAAGAAAATTTATTAAAATAGCATTAGGAGGAATAAAAGATGAAGGAGAAATAAGAGGTCATCGTCGTACATATATTGGTTCTATGCCTGGTAAAATAATACAAAAAATAATTAAATCCGGAGTAAAAAATCCGTTATTATTATTAGATGAGATAGATAAGATTTCATATGATATGAGAGGAGATCCTGCAGCAGCATTATTAGAAGTTTTAGATCCAGAACAAAATGTTTCTTTTAACGATCATTATCTTGAAATAGATTATGATTTATCTAATGTTATGTTTGTAGCAACTTCAAATTCTTCTATTAATATACCATTACCTCTTTTAGATAGAATGGAAGTAATTAAAATATCTGGTTATACAGAAGATGAAAAATTAAGTATAGCACAAAAATATTTGTTACCTAAACAATTTACAAATAATGCTTTAAAAGAAAAAGAATTATTTATAAATGATAAAGCAATTATAAATATAATAAGATATTATACTAGAGAATCTGGAGTAAGAGGATTAGAAAGAACATTATCTACTTTATGTAGAAAAACTGTTAAAATGATTTTAATAAAAAAAAATGTTAAATCAATTGTAATTAATAATTCTAATTTAAAAGATTATTTAGGTGTAAAAAAATTCGATTATGGAAAAGCGGAAAATGAAAATATTGTAGGACAAGTTACCGGATTAGCATGGACAGAAGTTGGAGGGGAATTATTAACAATTGAGACTGTATGTATACCTGGAAAAGGAAAATTAACTTATACAGGATCTTTAGGAGAAGTAATGCAAGAATCAATACAAACTGCATTAACTGTAGTAAAAGCAAGAACAGAAAAATTAAATATTAATAAGGAATTTTATAAAAATATAGATATTCATGTACATGTTCCAGAAGGAGCTACACCAAAAGATGGACCTAGTGCTGGAATATCTATGTGTACAGCTCTGGTATCAAGTTTAACTAATAATCCTGTAAAAGCAAATGTAGCTATGACCGGAGAGATTACTTTAAGAGGACAGGTTCTTGCAATAGGAGGATTAAAAGAAAAATTATTAGCCGCTCATAGAGGAGGTATTAATATTGTTTTAATTCCAGAACAAAATAAAAGAAATTTAGAAGATATACCAAAAAATATTATTGCAGATCTAAAAATTTTTCCAGTAAAAAATATTGAAGAAGTATTATTATTATCTTTACAAAATAAACCATATTAAACTTTGAATCAATAACTATTTTTTCAAATAATTTTTTATACAAAAATATTTATAATAAAAGTAAATGATTATTATGTTAAAAAAAATAATTAATTTAACTAAAGAACTTATTCAGTGTCGTTCTATTAGTCCCTTTGATGCAGGATGTCAAAATATATTAATAAAAATTTTAAAACAATTAAATTTTCATATTAAATTAATTAATATTAAAAATACAAAAAATTTTTGGGCATTTCATAATGGTAATAATAAAAATAATAATACCTTAGTTTTTGCTGGACATACAGATGTTGTTCCTCCAGGTGATATTAAAAAATGGAAATTTGATCCATTTAAAGCTATCATAAAAAATGATATATTATATGGAAGAGGAGCTTGTGATATGAAAGGATCCTTAGCCGCAATGATTATTGCGGCTAAAAAATTTATTACAAAATATCCTAATTATAATGGTCGTTTAGCTTTTATTATTACTTCTGATGAAGAAGGTAACGCAAAAAATGGTACTATTCAAGTTATTAATAAATTAATAAAAAAAAAAGAAAAACTGGATTATTGTATAATAGGAGAACCTACAAGTAATAAAATTATAGGAGATATTATTAAAAATGGAAGAAGAGGTTCATTAAATATTAAATTAAAAATTATAGGTGTACAAGGACACGTTGCATATCATAAATTGGCAAAAAATCCCATACATATGGTAGTACCTTTACTAAATAAATTATTATTAATTAAATGGAGTAAAAAAAGTTATTTATTTCCTGAAACTAGTATGCAAATAACAAAAATAAGTTCTGATATAAAAAATAATAATATTATACCAGGAAATATTATTTTATATATAAATTTTCGTTTTAATAATGAAATTTATTATAAAGATATTTTAAAAAAATTAAATTATATTATAAAAAAATATATTGTTAATTATGATATAAAATGGAATTTATCAGGATTACCTTTTTTAAGTATTTATGATAATTTTAAAAAAAATAAAAATTTATTAAAAATAGTAAAAAAAAATATTAATTTAATAAATAATATTAATCCAAAATTAATTAATAATGGAGGTACTTCTGATGGAAGATTTATTATTAAAACTGGTGCACAAATAGTGGAATTAGGATTAATTAATTCTACTATTCATAAAATTAATGAATGTGTATATATCAATGATTTAAATATAATATATAAAATATACTATAAAATAATAAAAGAAATTCTTATTTTATAAATTTTATAATAAAATAATTTTTTATTTAAAATGGTAAAATATATAAATTTATATTTTAAATAAATATAAAAATTCTAAATTTAAAATTATATAAATTAAAATTTTATTTATTAATATTAATAATATCTGTTGCTGATCCTAAATATATTTCTGCTGCTATTCCAATAGATTCATAAAAAGTAGGATGAGCATGTATAGTTAAAGCAATATCTTCTACATCACATCCCATTTCAATTGCTAAACTAATTTCTCCTAATAATTCTCCTGCATTATATCCAATAACACTTCCACCAATAACTCGATTAGAACTTTTTTCTATAATTAATTTAGTTAATCCATTTTTTTCATCAGAAGATATAGCTCTTCCTAAATTTTTCCAAGAAAAAGATGAAGTTTTATAATCTATATTATTTTTTATAGCATTTTTTTCTGTTATTCCTACCCAACCTATTTCTGGATTAGTATACGCAATTGATGGAATCACTTTAGGAATAAAATAATGATTTTTTCCAGCAATAACTTCTGCAGCTAAATGTCCTTCATGAATTCCTTTATGTGCTAACATAGGATTACCTACAACATCTCCTATAGCATATATATTTGGAATATTAGTTTTCATTTGATTA